>SOIK01000187.1 GCA_004377245.1 Sulfurovum sp.
TGGGCGATGTCATGAAAGAGTCTGCACGTATCGCACACTCTGTTGTCAAGATACTCATAGATCAAGGAAAGTTACCTATCTCTTCTTCTGTGATACCACATAATGCTAAAGAAAGGGAAGAACGTATTACGGTAGATGCCAGTGAAGTCTATAAACGTTATGATCTTCATATCCATGTTCCTGAAGGTGCGACACCTAAAGATGGACCAAGCGCGGGGATTGCTATGGTAAGTGCTATAGCTTCCATTTTAAGTAATCAGAAGATAGACAATAGAGTGGCTATGACAGGAGAGGTAACTTTGACAGGGAAAGTGCTTCCTATTGGTGGATTAAAAGAGAAACTCATCGCTGCCTATAAAGCAGGTGTGAGCAAAGCACTTATTCCTATGAAGAATTATGAACGAGATTTAGATGATATACCAGTCGAAGTTAAAAACAATATCGAGATTATCGGTGTATCTCATGTAGATGAGGTTTTAAAAGAGGTATTTGTAAAATAAGAAAGGGAGTGAGCATTGACAAAGTTTTAAAACTTTGTCAAACTTAGCACTTAGCACTTAGCACTTAGCACTTAGCACTTAGCACTTAGCACTATTGCGACCATTGTGTAATTTTAGCAAAGAGCACATCTTCCTTAACAGGCTTTCTTAAGAAGTCATTTGCACCGTTATCAAATACTTCAGTTTTTCTTGTATCATCTGTTGAGAGTACAATAACAGGAATATGAGCATTTGCCATATCTGATCTAAAGATCTTTAGAAACTCTATCCCATCAACGATCGGCATCATGATGTCTAATAAAATAAGATTGATGTCAGGATCTTTTTTCAACTTATCCAAAGCATCTGAACCATTTTCTGCTTCAACCATATCTGTTACGTTAGAATTCTTCTTTAAAAGAGTCTGTAATAGTTTTCGGTTGATGAAGTCATCATCAACCATTAATACTTTCAATGCCATCTGCTTATCCCCTATTCTTGTTAATTATAGTTTCAATCTCTTCTTTTGAATTTCCAGTTGTGATTATAGCTAGATTACTATTAGATTGACTGATATTGTCTGTTATAAGATCTGCATCAGCAAATAGTATGTCATATTTACCTGATGAGAGTTCATTTTCCAGTGAATCTATAGCATCTAATGTCTCATAACGGTATCCTAGGTTTTCAATCACTTTGGTTAAGACCCTACCTTCTAAAAGAAACTTTTTAGCGATTAAAATCTTTTTCTCTGTAGATGTATCTATTATAGGTTCATCAAGATGAATCTCTACTTTATCTTCATCCTCCAAGAGGATTGGTTCATCTTTTACTAAATCAACTTCAAATGTAGGCTCTTCTTTAACATCTTTAATCTCTTCAGAGACTTCACTTTTTTCTTCTACGGATACTATTTTTACTTTATCTGATAAAAACTTGTTCAATACATAAAGTAATTCAGTTGTTTCAATAGGCTTGGTAATATACTCATCCATTCCCTCTCCAAGGAATCTCTCTCTATCACCTTTGAGTGCATTTGCTGTCAAGGCAACGATAGGAATATGTGGCACTTCTTCATCTTCTTCATAGTCAAGTATTTCATGTGTAGCTTCTATACCATCCATGACTGGCATTTGAATATCCATAAAAAGAAGATCATAGTTCTTGTTTCTACGTTTTTCAAAACATTCAAGACCATTATTTGCCAAATCAACAGTAATACCATGTTCTTCTAAAATACGTTTAATGAGTTTTTGGTTAATCATGTTGTCTTCAGTGACTAAGACTTTTGCATCAAATTTTGTTGTATAAGACGGTTGAGATTCTTTGATGAGTTGAGGTGTTGTATTTGCACTTTTTGTAAGTATGTTTTTTAATTTAGTAAGGGTAACAGGTTTGAAAATTACATTATCCTGATTAATACCCATCTCTTCGATCTTATTACGACTAGTCACATTTGCCATAACGATAAGTTTTGATTTATCGATATTGGCAACAGCATCTATGATGTTTTGTTTTGCCTTATCTATATCAATCCAATAACTCTTACATACATCATTGTCATTTAACTCTTTGAGATCACCTACAGATTCAAAATGTTTTACTGTAGGACCAAAGTACTCAAAGTACGTTTCTAAGTAGTTGTCTAGTTTTGTTGGAATCTCTTGTTCATATTTACCGATAGTCATATCAGTGAATGCCTGTGTATAGTTTGTTTCAGTAGATGTGACTTCTTCAAGCAGTATGCTGAAATAGAATGTTGTACCATGGTCTTTTACACTTTCAAGCTCAAGTTGACCACCCATAAGTTCAACAAATTGACTAGAGATAGTCAGTCCAAGACCTGTACCACCATATTTTCTGGTAACAGAAACATCTGCTTGTGAAAATGCATCAAAAATACGTGATTGTTGGTCTTTTGTCATACCAATACCATTATCTTGAACAGAAAACTTGATTCTAGGATTTAAATCATCTTCAGCTTGTATTTTTTGAATATCAAGATTAATTGTTCCACCATAACTTGTGAACTTAATAGCATTACTAAGAAGATTAATAATAATCTCTTTAATCTTAGTTGGATCACCTTTAAGTTTGTTACTGATAGTTGGATCCATATAGAAGTTAAGATCAATATTTTTCTCAGCTGCACCAACAGCATAAGTTTCAACAGCACTTTCAAACTCTTCAGCTGCATCAAATACGATATTTTCAATTTCAATTTTATTACTCTCAATTTTTGAAAGGTCAAGAATGTTGTTGATAATACTTAGAAGGTTTTCTGAACTTTTATCAATGATAGAAAGGAACTCTTTTTGTTCTGAATCAAGGTCGGTACTTTTTAATATTTCTGTAAATCCAACAATACCGTTGAGTGGAGTACGAATTTCATGTGACATGTTTGCCAAAAATAGTGACTTCGCTTCATTGGCTTGAAGTGCTATCAGTTTATCTTCTTTTGCTGTGTCTACCAGTGTTTCAAGGAATTTATAGGCTTCTTTTGTTCCTTCATGTGTGTCTAGTTCAATGTTTTCAATATGAGCAGTGTCTGAAGTAAGGTACTGATCACTGCTTTTCATATCATCTACGGCTTTGTTTAGTACATCTTCAAGTTCTTTAATATTTCGTGTAATATCTCGTGTAGTTGTGTATCCTAGATATGCCAAGATAAAACTCAACAACCAAATAGCTGTAGCAATTGCAAGAAGAATAAGTTGTTTTTGGAGGAAGGCATCACTTTTTTTCCACAAAGCATTTGAAGCTACAAGTTCTGCTTTAGCGAATAGTGATATTTTTTGTGTTTGAAGTGCAAACCAGTCCATAGCCTCTTCTGCGTAGTCACCATTATCAACATCGGTTTGAATAGCAGATGAAGTTTCTGCTAGTTCTGTTAATGTCTCTTGAGCTTTAGGGTTAGTAAGAATTTGTTCTAATTCTTGGCGTAGTTGTGTATTTGTAACTTGTTTTATATCAAAAACATTTGCTTTTGTTTTAAATTCATCCCAGAGTGCAATTTCATCAAATGACATAGACGCTTTTTTTGTCATATAGTATGAGATAAACCCTCTTTCTAAACCAGCATTCTCTTTTACAGTATAGAGTTGAGAGAGTGTTGATACAAGTGAAGATATCTCTGTGTCAAGTGCAAAGTTGTTAACTTGTAAAAGGTTATCAAGAATTGGGGTAGATAGCTTTTTTGTATATCCATCAAAAAATATCTTTTTGAAATCTTCATCAGGTGTATCCGCACCTTTTCTAATAGTTGAAAGTGTCCCAATATTTGTTAAGAGTGTTTGATATTTACTTTTATCCAGATGAGCACTCTCTCCTAGTACTTTACGAAGAAAAGGGATATAACTTGTATCTTTAGTAACCAAATTTGTTTTCAGCGTCTGTAAGGCTTTATCTGTACTTTTTCTCTGTTTAATCAGTGAATCTGAAAACTCTTTCTGATCACTTCCCATGTAGAGAGCTGATAAACCACGCTCTTTACCAATTTGTGTAAGAGAATGGCCAAGATTGGCATTGTTGCTTAGTAAAGTTTTTAATGCATTTGCTTTTTCAAAGTTTAAATATGAAGTTATAAAGAAATAACTTGATAGTAAAATAAGAAGTAAAATTGGTACCAGTCCAATCAGTTTAAGTCTATTACGTATAGTCATCGTTTATTTCCTTTTATTTTGATATAAGATTAATTTGAGTTTCCAAAGACAAAAAATGTGCCCAGTAGTGCCTGATCATACCTTCTAGCTTACTGCTATCTTCACAAAACTGTATCTCGTAAAGTGTATCAGAGAGTGGATTTATGCGAAGGTTGCTTGATGTACCTTTGAGTAGATGGCCTATCTTTTGGATAGTGTCTAAATCACCTTTCTCATAGGCCTCTAATATTTTTTCTGTTTCTACGTGTGCTTGCCCTATAAAGTCATGAACAAACTCTTCGATAAGTTCCACCGGTAGACTTAAGTCTTTTGCAGATTGTTCTAATTGGAAGTCAAAGTGTATAGGTTGAACATCATTGAGGTTGATGGTACCGAAGCTTTCAGTTGTTGTCGTAACAGATTCAGCTTCTGGTACAGATAGAGGTTCTTCTTCATGAAGATCTATACTATCGATAACTACAGAATCAACTGCTTCAACTTTTATTTCAGAGTCTATTCCTAATATAGATGAAGTCTCTTCTTTAGCTGTTTCTAACTGGGAAGTTGTTAGTCTGGCAAGTGTAGTATAAAAAGATTCTATATGTGTATTTTGATTATCTGCTGTAGCATTTTCCATTTGTGTTACAATTTCACTAACAACAGGGAGATGCAAAACATTTGAGAGGTGAGAGAGAGTGCCAATAGCATGAGAGCGTTTCTCCTCTTGGGTACTCTGAAGATCTTTTTCTAAAGAGAGTGCTGTATCGATATATTCAGTTAAGAAAGTATTGTAATCTTCAGTTGAAATACCTATGCTTTGACTGATGTTTTTTACATCAATAACGATAGGAGCTTGATTGTCATCAGCTGTTTCTACTTGTTCCTTTCCTGTTATAGTTATAGCTATTTTATCTATAGTCTCTTCAGGTGCATTAGGTAGGACAAGATCAAAAAGTGCATCATCATTTTCTTCTGTAGCACTGCTCTCTCTAGTCTCTTCATTATCCATAGAGTCATCAGTTAAAAGTGATATCTCTTGCTCGTCACCACTTTGCTCTTTAGCTTCTTCTTCAGAATCATCTAAAATAGATGTATCGTTTTCTAATAAATCATCAGTACCTTTGATAGAAATTAGATCATCATGAAGAAGTGATATTTCCTCCTCTGTACTTACATCTAATTTCAGAATCTTCTCAACTAACTCATTTTCATCTTTTGTTATAGATGACTCTTCATCATTTTCTGCCAATGTAAATGTTGAGATATCATCATCTATAAGCATTGATTCTTCAGGGAATGTTTGGACTTGAACTAAAGTAATGTTTCCTAACATACCTGAGAGATTATTATTCTTTACATCATATGTTTCTTCATTTTGAGCTGTTGTGATAGTGACTTTTCCATCTTCTGCTGATGAGGAAAATTTAATATCTCCTAATGCAATTTCTCTATAAAGTTCATCTATATTTTCTACTTCGAGTAAGGCTAATAGACTAGGATCAATAGCGATAATTTGATTGTTTTGATTGGTGATATAGTACATGTATGAACAAATCCTTTTTAATTATTTTCTTTTTGTAGCAAATCTCTATAGATATGAATGCTCTCTTCTACTTCGTTTTCTGAAGCAGGTCTTCTTGCTGCTGTGTACCCGGTGATGTCTCCATCAGTTACAATAGGAGTGATATGTGAATAAACCCAGTAATACTTACCATCTTTTCGAAGATTTTTAACAATCCCTGTCCACTCTTTCCCTGCTTGTATGGTGTCCCATACCTCTTGGAAAGCAGCTTTTGGCATATCAGGATGCCTGACAATGTTGTGATTTTTTCCTGTAAGTTCATCTTTTGTGTAGCCCGTAATTTCACAGAATTTTCTGTTGGCATACGTAATGATGCCGTTTAAATCTGTAGAGCTTACGATTAACCCCTTTTCAAAGGTATGCTCTTCGTTGATTGGATCAGGTCTATTCATAGTATTTTCTTACCCTTTTTTTGTTGTATCAAGAAGAAGTGTAGTACGTAGTAAACCTAAAGTAATAAAATTTACTATTAGCAACCTGGCAATCTACATGAGACCCATGGTTTTCTGTCCTCACTTCACAATGAGTTTAGCTTTTTAAGTGTAAATATGAGTTATATATTATATTCACTATTATGTTAAACCCGAAATATGCAATAGAATCATAAAACTATCATTTATCATTGAGCCTAGGGCATTCACAAGAAAATCATCGATTAACCTTTGGGTTAACCTCAAATTTTTTGCAAACACCCTAAACTCAAGCATAAACGCTATTTTCATAATTCTATTGCATAATTCAGGTTAAATAAATTAAGTAAAAGAAAATTTAAATAAAAACCCCACTTCTAAAACTTTATAACAATTAAACTAAAAATAGAATGAATTAAGAAGTTTTTTAGTAAAAAATATCAAATAATGTACGATTATTGATTATTAATTTTAATAATATTTGAAATTTTCTTATTTGTAACTCTCTCAATATCTTCCCTCGAAGCACTCTCGATGGCTTCAAATGTCCCAAAGTAATTAATCAACTTTTTCACAGTAGCTTTACCTATACCCTTTTTATTCAGTAGGGAGATTTGAGTATCTTCTTTACGCTTTTTGTTTTGATGGTAGGTGATAGCATAACGATGTGCTTCATCTCTTTGGCGTTGAACCCAGTGTAAACGTTTGTCATTTGGCTTGAGTTCTATGAGTCCATTGATAGTGTAAATGAGATCTTTCGCGGCACCTTTGGCACGGTGGGCTTTGGCATCAAGTTTCTCTTTGGCTATGGCGATAACATCGAGGTTTACATTTTCCTCTTGAAGAAGTTGTCGAGCAAGATTTAGGTTTGCCTGACCTCCATCGAGTATCCAGAGGTCTGGTGCAGGATGTTCTTTAAAGTCTGCTATGCGACGAGAGAGCATCTCTTTCATCTGCCCATACTCATCTCGTTCGTGCAGCGTGTAGCGTCTATAAGAACTTTTATCCCATTTGGCTTCATTCCAAACGACCATGCCTCCTACTGTGGCAACACCCATAAGATGCGAGTTGTCAAAAGTCTCTATGCGATAAGGGATGACGGTGAGGTCAAAGAGGTCTGCTATCTTTTGCTCCATCACTGTATCACTCTGTTTTGTACGTAATAACTCCTTACAGTTTTGCAGTGCTAGAGCGATGAGTTTGGCCTTAGAGCCACGTTGTGGAGTTAGTACTTCTATTTTTTTATCAAAACGAGTTGTGAGTGTTTGGGCTACCTGTTGGCTGTCTTCAAAGGCATGAGCAGTAAGAATTTGTTTACTCACATTGGGTGTGTCGATGGTATAAAACTCTAACAAAGCTTGCTTATAGGCTTCATTTTCATCAAAGATATGGGTGTGCCTGAAGTAAGAGTATGCAGAGGAGATGATCTTTCCCTCACGCATAAAAAGTTTGACGATGACCCCTCTCTCATCTCCACTTTGTATGGCAAAGATATCAAGGTTCATTTGGTTGGCCAGGTCAATGTTGGAGCTAATCGTGAGTGAAGAGATCGCTTGAATGGTATCTCTCATGCTACCTGCTTCCTCGTAACGTTCCTGCATTGCAAGTGATGTCATCTTCTCTTCTAAAGTTGTGATAAGCTTTTTACGTTTTACTATGGAAGTTTTTGCTTGAGTAACTATCTCCCCATACTCCTCAGGAGTGACTTTCCCTTCACAAGGTGCTAAACATTTTTTGATTTGGTAAAAAAGACAGGCTTTTCCTTCTCTAAGACAAGACTTTTTTTGTACAAGTGGATAGACTTCATAGAGTGCATCAAGCAGTGCCTTTCCTCCTGTAGGAAAAGGACCATAATAGGTGATATCTTTTCCTTTTACGACTTTACGTGTAATTTCAAAACGGGGATACTCCTGCGACTCGTCTATATAGATATAAGGATAGGTCTTGTCATCACGCAAAAGGATGTTATATTTGGGTTTAAGCTGTTTAATGAGAGAGTTTTCGAGTATAAGTGCATCTTCTTCGGTTCCCACAACGATATATTCTAGTTTGTATGCTTCAAGTAGCATCTTGATGATACGTGGACTCTGCGTTGGGTTGGGTGTAAACTCCGGTGTAAAACGCCAATAGCTTTTGACACGATTTTTAAGGTTTTTTGCTTTTCCTACATAAAGCAACTTTCCTGTAGCATCAAAATACTGGTACACCCCCGCAGATGAGGGGAGGTTTTGAACTATTGATTGCATTTGATCTGTTCTTTGATCTGTTCAAACTTTTCTATAAGTTCTTCATCTTCACTCTCTATCACAAAGTCACTGCTTGCCAGTTCATTGTAGTAGGGAACGGTTGTGATGTCCTCTTCAACTTTTGCTACAGGATGATACTTGCTATGAAAGACGACTACCTTATCGGCTTTCATCATCGTACACTCATTATCATGTGAAGTGAGCTGTGTTAATACACTTTTTAATAAATCTCTATTATAATTAAGTTCCATTTTAAAGCCAGGGTGTGTGACTGCTACAAAAAGCGTCTCGTTTTTGATATAGACAAACGCGATAGCCTTTTGGTACTTACTTCCCAGAAGTTTGATATACTTCTGGTAGCATGCCTGCTGCTTTAGAAATCTAAATTGAGGTTGATTGGTAAGATGAGACAAAATCATATGCGCTTTTTTCATACATTTATTATAACATCTGTTTGCTGTATCATTATGGCTGGTTGTGGACATAAGACAAACCCTGTTTATGTTGCAGAGAGTGTTGATAAAAACAGTACAGTAACCAAACAAGGATTGTAAGTGCAAAAATATGACGTTTTAATTATTGGTGCTGGTATCGCTGGGCTCTATGCAGCGATGAATATCCCCAAAAGTAAAAAAGTATTAGTGCTATGTAAAGATATCCCTTGGGAGTGTAACACTTTTTATGCCCAGGGAGGTATGTCTACGGCTTTGAATGAAGCAGATATCCCACTACATGTTGAAGATACAATGGCAGCAGGTGCTTATCATAACGATAAAGAAGCTGTAGAGATACTCTCTCGTACCTCACTTGAAACCACGCCTGATATCATTAACAAAGGGATGGAGTTTGATACGGACGAAGAGGGGAACATCCTCTACACGAAAGAAGCAGCACACTCCGTAGAGCGTATCGTTCATGCAGGGGGAGATGCTACAGGACGTTATATGCACTACTTTATGATGGTACAAAATATGCATCAACTTCAAAAAAATACACTGGTGTATGACCTGCTTATCGAAAATGGTAGATGTTATGGCGTCAAGGCAACAGTTAATTATCAGCCAACGACTATTTACGCTGATGATGTGATTATCGCATCTGGAGGTATAGGTTCTCTTTATGCGTACAATACTAATTCTCGAACGGTGAGTGCTGATATTCACGGTATCTGTGTTGAAAAAGGCATAGAACTTTCCGATATGGAATTTATGCAGTTTCACCCAACGGTTTTTGTCGATACACCTTATGCCAGAAAGCTATTGCTTACTGAAGCACTTAGAGGTGAGGGTGCACATATAGTGGACGATGACGGCAATCGTTTCTTGTTTGAGTATGATAAACGAGGGGAACTTGCAAGTCGTGACATCGTAGCACGTGGTATTTTTGACTATAAACGTAAAACAGGTAAAAATGCCTATTTGGACTTTTCGATGTTTGAGGAGAAATGGTTTGAACATCGTTTTCCAAATATCACACGTACATTTGGTGCATTGGGTTATCATTTTCCTAAAGACAGGGTCTCTATCTCTCCAGCCTTTCATTATGCCAATGGAGGTATAAAATGTGATACTTATGGTTGTATAGAAGGGATGGAAGGTCTTTATGTCATCGGTGAAGCTGCCAGAACAGGTGTGCATGGAGCCAATCGTCTGGCATCCAATTCTTTGCTTGAGGGAATGGTCTTTGCAAAGCGGGCGGTTGATCATCTTTTAAGTAAAGAAAAAATAGTGCTCAAAACACCTAAATTTGAGAAAGATTACGGTAATATTCTGCACAAAGATAATGACAAAACCTATAAACACAAACTACGTCAAGTAATGTGGGATGATATAGGTATTATCCGTACCACCAAAGGGTTGCATGAAGCGAAAAATCTCATTTATGATATGAAAAATAGAGAGATTGGACGATTGTTAGAGTTGAGACTTAATACAGCTTCCGCCATCGTAGATGCAGCACTTGCCAGAAAAGAGTCTTTGGGCTCACATTATATGGAAGCTGATAAAGCATAAGAAGCGGCTAGTCACTTGAGCTTCCTGCTGAAGGAAACTAAGCGTTAGCAATCAAAGAGGATAAAGGTGCTAAAATGCACGTTTATAAACTTTGACATAAAAGGGGCTTTGCTCCTTTTGCGTATGGAATTAATAAAAATGAAGGATACTAAAAAATGCACGGATTAGATTTAACTACAACATGGGTGGGGATACTCTCTCTAGCTATTTTTGTCATCGGATACTATTTTATCGCTACAGAAGATAAATACCATATAAACAAAGCTAAACCAGCACTTTTTTCAGGAACACTTATCTTTATGCTTATCGGTATTTACTATGCTATAAATGGTTTGGATGTCAAGCATTTACACCACGAAGTAGAGATCCTGATCATTGAAATTGCAGGAATATTCTTCTTCCTCTTTGTTGCCATGACCTATATTGAAGCGATGATCGATAGAAATGTTTTCTCTACCTTACGTTATAACCTTGTCTCAAAAGGCTATGACTATAAAAAACTCTTCTGGATCACTGGATTCTTAGCATTTTTTCTCTCCCCTATCGCAGATAACTTAACAACGGCGCTTATCCTTTCCACAGTATTGATTACTATTGACAAAGAGAACAAAGCTTTTATCGTCCCTGCGGCAGTAAACATCGTTGTTTCAGCCAATGCCGGTGGTGCATGGAGTCCATTTGGAGATATTACAACACTAATGGTATGGGTTGATGGGAAAGGGGCTTTTGTTGATTTCTTATATCTTTTCCCTGCTTCTATCTTAGGGTGGCTTATCACCGCATTCCTTCTGAGCCGTTTTATACCAAATGGTAACCCTCCATTTGCAGAAGATGAAAAAGAAGTACACATTTCAGCAGGTGGTAAGATCATTATGGGACTGTTCGCCTTAACGATCGCATCAGCTGTTATTTCACACCAAGTACTGCACTTGCCTGCAATGTGGGGAATGATGTTTGGTTTAGCTCTTTTAAAACTCTATGTGTACAAGATGAGTAAAGAAGTAAGATATGATAGTGAGGGTGTTTTATGTCCTACTGTAAATGTTTTCTCATTCATCGCTAAAATCGAAAACGACACACTTCTTTTCTTCTTTGGTATTTTGGCTGCAGTTGGCGGTCTTCATTTCTTAGGTTTCCTGGAGTATTTTACCGCACTCTATACACAGTTTGGTGCAACTACAGTGAACATCGGAGTAGGGTTTCTTTCTGCTATCGTAGATAACGTGCCAGTGATGTCGGCAGTACTTAAATCAAGTCCAGATATGGGTATAGATGCACACTCTCAATGGATGCTGGTAACACTCACAGCAGGGGTTGGTGGTTCACTTATCTCATTTGGTTCTGCAGCAGGTGTTGGGGTTATGGGTAAACTGCACGGTATTTATACGTTTGCATCACATATGAAATTGGCATGGACTGTCCTTATAGGGTATGTTGTCTCTGTGGCTGTATGGTATCTACAGTTTCAGATACTTGGAATTGGGGCGTAATTCTTCTTACCCTTGTTCACACATGCATCCCGTCATCCTCGCACTTGATACGGGGATGACGAACATTTATTTCTATAGTTAAGTTTTTACACAAAGATTTAACCATACAAATATAAGGAAATATCATGAAACAAGTACCTATCCTCGTACTGGATTTTGGTTCACAATACACACAACTCATCGCTAGAAAACTAAGAGAGAGTGGTGTTTACACGGAAGTAGTTCCATACCGTGAAAGTATCGAAGACATTAAAGCAAGAAAGCCACAAGGGATCATCCTCTCTGGTGGACCAGCTTCTGTCTATGCTGAAGATGCGTACAAGCCAGATGAAGGTGTTTGGGATTTAGGTTTACCGATACTAGGTATCTGTTATGGGATGCAGCTCATCACTCAACATTTTGGTGGAGAAGTAGTGGCGGCTGACCATCATGAGTATGGAAAAGCAAAACTCAAGGTAGAGGATAACTCTTCTATCTTCAAAGGTATCTCAGATGATTCTATCGTATGGATGAGTCATGGTGACAGGGCAGAAAAACTTCCTGAAGGGTTTGACATCATCGGTACAAGTGAAAACTCACCTTATGCTGCTATAGCAGATGATAACCGAAAAGTATATGCCTTCCAATTTCACCCAGAAGTACACCACTCTGTAGAGGGTACAGCAATGCTTAAAAACTTTGCTAAAAATATCTGTGGGTGTGACAGCACTTGGAATATGGGAAGCTTTGCAAAAGAGAAGATAGAGGGGATTAGAGCACAAGTAGGTGACAAAAAAGTTCTTTGTGGTGTAAGTGGTGGAGTAGATAGCTCAGTGGTAGCTGCGATGCTGCATGAAGCACTACCTAAAGAGCAACTCATCTGTGTATTTGTGGATCAGGGACTTCTTCGTAAAGATGAAGCTGAACAAGTACAGGCGATGTTTAAAATGTTAGATATGCCTTTGATTACGATTGATGCGAAGAAAGAGTTTATGGAAGCACTTGCAGGGGTAACCGACCCAGAGACAAAAAGAAAAGCCATCGGTGAAAAGTTCATCGAAGTCTTTGCCACAGAAGCGAAAAAACATACAGACGTGAGTTTCCTTGCACAAGGTACACTTTACACTGATGTCATCGAGTCAGTTTCTGTAAAAGGTCCTTCAAAAACCATCAAGTCTCACCACAACGTAGGTGGACTACCAGACTGGATGACTTTTGAACTTGTAGAACCATTAAGAGAGATCTTCAAAGATGAGGTAAGAAAACTGGGTCTTGAGCTAGGCTTACCAAAAGCGATGATAGGCAGACACCCATTCCCTGGACCTGGTCTTGCTATTCGTGTGATGGGTGATGTAAATGAAGAAGCGCTCAGACTACTTCGTGAGTCAGATGCCATCATGCAAGAAGAACTCAAAGCCACAGGCTACTACGACAAAGTATGGCAAGCATTTACTGTACTTCTCAATGTGCAGTCTGTTGGTGTTATGGGTGACAACCGTACCTATGACAATACCGTATGTATCCGTATGGTAGAGTCTGTAGATGGTATGACTGCTACATTTGCGCATGTGCCACATGATGTTTTAGAGGGCATGAGTCGTAGGATTATTAATGAGATCGATGGGATAAATAGAGTGGTATATGATATATCATCAAAGCCACCAGCAACCATCGAGTGGGAATAAGCTTATCTCTTATTTCATGTCATCTTTGGATGAGTTGGTTCAGTCACTTACTAAACGTAAGCTCCTTCTCAACAACATCCAAATCTGACATAAACTAAGAGCAAGCTAGATTTCACAATTGATTTTTTCTTTACTGCTAAAATGAAACATAAAACAACTAAAAACTTCTCCCTTCTTATTATCACTATAAGTCTCATAGCTTTTATCTACATCTCTGTCAAAGCTTTCGCCATTGTTCAAAAAACACAGATAAGTACCAGTGACGGTATCTATACAAATCGTGTGACGACTTCTGAAGAGATAAAAGCAAAAGCATTTGAATTAACGAAAGGGTGTCAGAGTGAGCTTTGTGAGATACAAAGAGTGCTTGATTATGTGACTAAGATTCCCTATAAGACAAACCATTTTCAAGCCCACTCCCCACAGCGTACGATTCAACTTAATTTTGGTGATTGTGACGATAAAAGTAATCTGCTTATCTCTATGCTGCATACTTTGGATAAGGAGGCTTATTTTGTGTTGGTACCTAAACACATTTTTGTGATTACCCCCATTAAAGATAAAAGATTAGGAGAGACAAAAGGACTTTGGATTGATGGAAAGAAGTATTTTATCTTGGAGAGTACAGCGAAGGGATCAGCTGTGGGATTTCCTTTGCATTACAAACTTGATGAGGTCAATGTCATTGTAGATCCTTTTACTAATGAAAAACACTCTTTTAAGCAGATAGCGTGGAGATAGTTACTGTTTAAACCCGAAATATGCAATAGGAATCATAAAACTAGCATTCATCATTGAATCTATAGCATTTACAAGAAAATCATCGATTAACCTTTGGGTTAACCTCAAATTTTTTGTAAACACCATAAATCCAAGCATGAACGTTATTTTCGTAATCCTATTGCATATTTCGGGTTAAACATTTTAGGATAGATGAAAAACTGCATTTTTCCTTTCCCCATTTTAAACTTTTTCCAATGATCAATGGGTAGTTTGAGGGCTACTATACCTAAGGTTGGGACGTTGTCAATGTAGTCATTGATCATCATATTGCTAAGTTCTGTTGTCTCTGGATTGTGTCCAACTACAAAAAGAGTATCATACATGTCATCTACATCTTTGATGAGTCTGTGTATAGTTTCTGGTTCTGCCATATAGAGCGCATCTATGTATTTTATTTTTCCACTGTAACCTATCTCTTTGGCTAAACCTTTGGCTGTGAGTTTAGCTCTTTTGGCTGAACTGGAGAGTATGAGATCTGGCATAACCTTTTTCTCTTTGAGTGCATTTGCCATTATTAAGATAGCTTTTTCCCCTCTTTTATTGAGAGCCCTGTCAAAGTCACTTTTGCTTTCATCGCTCCAGTCTGATTTGGCATGTCTGATAAGATATAAATTTTTCATAAGTAAATTATAGCAAGAATAGTAGCGTTTATATACTTTAGTCACCATCACTAAACAAACTTAAAACAATTCTTGCAAAAAAACTTGAAATATTTAGCAAAATATATTATAATCCCCCAAAATATTAATATTCAGGAGAAATACGATGGCAAAACATCAGTTTCAAACAGAAATCGGGCAACTTTTAAAGCTTATGACACACTCACTCTACTCAAACAAAGAGATATTTATCAGAGAGTTGGTATCAAACTCCAGTGATGCACTCGATAAATTTAACTACCTTTCACTTACAGATGAAAAGTTTAAAAATGACAACTGGTCAGGTAAGATCTTCATTAAATTAGATGAGGCAGATGGCAGTCTTACTATTGGTGATAACGGTATAGGTATGAATGAAGCAGATCTCATGGATCATCTTGGAACTATCGCAAAGTCTGGTACCAAAGCATTTATGGAGAACCTTACAGGAGATGCAAAAAAAGACTCTAATCTCATCGGTCAATTTGGGGTAGGGTTCTACTCGGTGTTTATGGTGGCAGAGCATGTGGATGTTATCTCTAAAAAAGCGGGTGAAGAGCAAGCTTATATGTTCAGTACGGATGGATCAGGTGAGTATGAAGTAAAACCAGTCACGAAAGAGTCTCATGGTACGATCGTCTACATCAAACTCAAAGAGGAAGAGAAAGAGTTTTTGAGTAAATGGAGAACGCAAGAGGTTGTTAAAAAGTACTCTAACCACATTGCATACCCTATCATGTTGAATTACTCCGAAGAAGAGACAATAGGTGAGGGTGATGAAAAAGAGACAAAAACAGTTCAAAAATCAGAGCAGATAAATGCTGCAACAGCACTTTGGACACTTTCAAAGTCTGAGCTTAAAAAAGAGGACTATGTAGAATTCTATAAAACCATCTCTCATGGTGATGATGAACCACTTACTTACTTACATAACAAAGTAGAGGGTGCACAAGAGTTTACAACACTCTTTTACATTCCTAAAACAGCTCCGATGGATATGTATAGAGCGGACTATCAATCAGGGGTAAAACTCTATGTTAAACGTGTGTTTATCACTGATGATGAAAAAGAACTCTTACCTCCGTATCTTAGATTTGTGAAAGGGATCATAGACAGTGAAGATCTGCCTCTAAATGTAAGCCGTGAGATACTTCAAGAAAATAGGATTTTGGCAAACATCAAACAAAACGCAGTCAAGAAGATCTTAGGAGCGATTAAAAAACTGGGAGGTGAAGATGCAGAGACATTCACTGCGCAGTATAACAAAGTGATCAAAGAGGGTATCTATATCGATCATACGAACAAAGAGACGTTACTAGAGATCGTGCGTTATAAAAGTTCAAGCGAAGAAGGACTCATCTCTCTAGATGATTATATCTCTCGTGGAGACAGTGAGAAAAAAGAGATCTATTACATCACAGGTGAAGATGAAAATGTGCTGAGAAACTCGCCACTACTCGAAGCGTACAAAAAAGCAAATATCGAAGTACTTATCATGGATGACAAAGAGGTAGACAGCATTGTTACTCCTATGATAGGTAGCTATAAAGAGTGGAGTCTTAAGGACATCACAACTGTCGATGCACCAGACAGTAAGACAGAAGAAGAGAAAGAAGAGATCTCAAAAGAGTTCAAATCTCTCACAGATAAGATCAAAGAGGTTTTGGGTGAAGAGGTTAAAGAGGTTAAAACTTCTACAAGACTCACTTCAAGTCCATCATGTGTACTTAAAGACAGTTCTGATCCTATGGCTGGTATGGCTCAAATGTTTGCCCAAATGGGACAAGAGATGCCAGAGATACCACTCATCCTGGAGATAAACCCTGATCATGAGATGATCAAAAAGCTTGATGGTTTAAGTGATGAGGCTCTTTTTGAAGACATTTCATGGATACTTTTAGATTCAGCAAAACTTTCTGAAGGATTGGAACCAAAAGATAAAGGTGCATTTGCCCAGAGAGTGGCAAGTTTAGCTACGAAAGCGATATAATTCTTCGTAGATCGGGGTGTCCCCGCCCCGACATTAACCTTAAATTTTATCTTGTTTGTTTTGATCTATAAATATACATGGTTTTTGTCGTAGTCAGGAGACTACGACCTACGGGGTTTTTAACTAGAAAAAGATATAATCAATATAATAAACCTATAGGATTTTTCTTGAAAACACACATATCACCACAAAAAAAAGCAACTCTCGTTTCAAGTTCTGTAGCCACAGTACTTGTATTGGTGAAACTAGTCCTTGGTATCGCCAGTGGTTCAGTTGCTGTACTTGCCTCAGCTATAGACTCACTGCTTGATATGGCAGTCTCTATTTTTAACTTTTTTGCTATTAAGAAATCAGAAGAAGATGCAGATGCGGAGTATCAGTATGGTAAGGGAAAAATACAAGCTATTGCTGCGGTGATAGAAGGTACGGTTATTACTATTTCCGGAATTTATATCATCTATGTGGCACTTAAAAAATTGGATGAAGGTACAGTGACCACCTTACTTACCCCTTCTATATTTGCGATGCTGTTTTCTATTGTTGTCACTTACTTTTTAGTGCAGTATCTACTCAAAGTGGCAAAAGAAACGGATAATCTTGTCATTAAAGCAGATGCTTTGCATTATAAGACAGACCTTTGGAGTAATGCAGCCGTACTGATAGCTTTGGGACTTGTTTCTTTCACAGGACTTGACAGCATAGACGCGATTTTTGGTTTGGGTATCGGGGTTTATATCATTTACTCTGCATATGAGATCATCGTGGAAGGTATAGAGATACTTCTCGATAAATCCTTAGATGGGAATGTGGTGGCAAAAATTGGAGAGATCATCTCTAATCACCCTGAGGTTACGAGTTATCACTGGCTTAAAACACGTACAGATGGCACGACCAACTTTGTTGAATTTCATATGGTATTGCGTCCCAATATGCTTCTGCTTGAAGCACACCGTATAGCAGATGAAGTAGAAGATAAAATGATGGTATTAGACAGAAAAAGACGGTGGATCATTACCCCGCATTTCGATCCATATGATGATGAAGATGTTAATGTAGCGATGCTGAATGGGAAATCTTTAGTAGAAGCAAACAAAGTAAGTTAATGCCAAGAGTCATCTATCTTTTATCGCCTACACCTAAAACGGGTACGATAGCTCTACCTATGATCGACTTCAGTATCACTGCAAAATCTATAGATTTTTCTCATAGTGATACCTTGATATTTACTTCTAAACAAGCTGTTATTACAGCTGATAAGATAGATCTCTCTTGGAAAAATTATCCTTGCATAGCTATAGGTGCTGCGACTAAAAAACAGATAGAGGATCTAGGGGGTGAGGTTATTTACCACCCAAAATCTTTTTATGGTGAAGCATTAAGCCATGATATAGCACAGTTTTTTAGAGACAAAAAACTGCTTTATCTCCGTCCTAAAGAAGTCTCCTTTGACTCTAAAGGTTTTTTGGAAAAAGAGGGGATAACACTTCAAGAGCAAATCATTTATGAAACATCTTGTATCCTATACTCCTCTGAAGAGAAGCCCTCAAAAAATTCGGTTATTATCTTTACTTCTCCTTCAACCATTTATTGTTTTTTAAAGAATTTTGAGTGGGATGAGAGCTATACCGCTGTGGTTATAGGTAAAGCTACTAAAGTACATTTACCTGTACATGCAGAGTATGTAGTAGCAGATGAACCATTGATAAATGCATGTATCGTAAAAGCAAAAGAGATAGCAAATTCTTCATTTTAGAGTCTATTTTACTGACTTCTAACTCCAAATAGGCTATAATGGATTTAACCTAAGTGGTTCGACTACTGTATATGGGGTCCAACATTAATCTTGGTGGGACATGTAGTCTTTTGGTGTGTGGAAGTTTTCGTTTGAACTGGCCTGGTCAGTGAGAAATCATCCCCTAAAGAGAGACTCTCTCCTGCATTGTTAGCTATTAGGGCCGACTTTTAAACAGAACGGCCACTCGGGGAAATTAGTGATGATTCTTGCACGCATAGGCTTTCCAAAAAATCATCGACGAACCAAAGTTCGCCTCAAATTTTTTGAAAATTCTCTACGCACAATTATCATCACTACTGACATAAATAATAAATAGTGAATATAATTGTATTTAGTTTTGATTATTCTAATGGAGAAAATAAATGAACGTATTGATGATAGGTGCGGGTGGTAGAGAGTACTCTATTGGTTTGGCACTTAGTAAAGATGAGAATGTTGAGAAGATTTATTTTGCACCGGGTAATGGGGCTACAGATGAGTTGGGTGAGAATTTAAGCATTAGTGATTTTAATGAGTTGGCTGATTTTGTAGAAGCCAATGCCATCGAATTAACGATCGTTGGACCTGAAGCACCACTGGTTGATGGTATCGTTGATGTCTTTGAAAAAAGAGGATTGACTATCTTTGGCCCTACAGCAGAGGCTGCACAGTTAGAAGGTTCTAAGATTTTTATGAAGAACTTTCTTGCACGTCACAATGTCCCAACGGCTAAATATATCGAAACAGATTCTTTGGAAGATGCCTATAGATTTATCAATACCCTTGAAGCACCTATCGTAGTAAAAGCAGATGGGCTTTGTGGTGGTAAGGGTGTCATTATAGCTCAGAGTCATGATGAAGCAAAAAAAGCTGCAGGAGAGATGCTTTCTGGTAACTCATTTGGTGATGCAGGGACATCTATTGTCGTTGAAGAGTTTTTGGATGGTTATGAGCTTTCAGTGTTTGCTATCTGTGACGGGAAAGACTATGTAGTTCTACCTGCTGCGCAAGACCACAAAAGATTACTAAACAACGATGAGGGTCCAAATACTGGTGGTATGGGAGCATATGCACCAACACCACTTGTCAATGATGAAATCTATCGTAAGTTAGATGAGAGAGTGATAGAGCCAACCCTTAAAGGGATGGAAGAAGAGGGGATGCCGTTTACAGGTGTGCTTTTTATCGGTGTGATGGTTGTTAAAGGTGAGCCTATTATCCTTGAGTATAATGTTCGTTTTGGTGATCCTGAATGCGAAGAGTTAATGCCGTTGCTTAAATCACCTGCAAGTGAGTTGTTTTATAAAGCAGCGACAGGTGACTTGAAAAATGCCAAGATAGAGTTTCATGATAAGTATGCAGTAGGTGTAGTGATGGCAAGTAAGGATTACCCTTATAAAAGTACAGCTCCTGCTGAGATCATTGTAGATGATATTTACCATGAAGAACTCAATGAAAATGCACATATCTCTTATGCCGGTGTGAGCCGTGGTGATGATGGTAAACTCTACGCAACAGGCGGTAGAGTACTCGTCTGTGTAGGCGTGGGTGACAGCATTAAAGAAGCACAAAAACGTGCGTATATGTTAGTAGGTCAAGTACATTTTGCAGGGAAGCAGTGTCGTACTGACATCGCTTATCAGGCACTCTAGGAGTCTTGATGGCTGAGTCAATTTCTCTGCCTATAACAAATGTACAAAAGAGAATTAGTGCATTTGTCATAGATGACCTTATGATAGCTCTTTTTTTTCTGATTATTTTTTATGATCAACTGCTTGTCATTGCTTCTCACACGTCTGGTATGATGTCAGCTGAAGAGATCACGCTTATTCAAGCTGAATTAAGACAATTTAGCGTCGATAATCTTCTTGTTATGCTCTCGATAAAAATCCTTTATCATACGGTGCCAGTCTGGCAAAATGGAACGACTTTAGGAAAATATATCATGAAGATAAGAGTGATCGATCTTAAGACGGGAACTAGACCTTCATTGGTTCAAGCATTTTTACGTGCGCTACTGCGGATCGGAAGTGAGATTTTTTTCTACTTAGGTTTCATTATGGCATTTATGATGCCTCTGAGACAAACCTTTCATGATAAACTTTCAAATTGTGTAGTTGTTGATGCGTAAAATTTTATTTTTTCTCTTTTTTTTGTTGAGTATACAAATACTGCATGCCGCAGAAGAAAAGAGTAAAATAGAAGTAACCGCAAAACATTTAGAGACAACTGAAACAACTGTTAAAGCTACAGATGGTGTTGTGGTATATTATCAAGATTCTGTGATCAAAGCTTCTTCAGCTTTTTATGACAAAAAAACCAAACTGCTTGTGTTGGACGGTAATGTTGAGATGATAGGGTACCAAGGTACCAAAGAGCATACAAAACATTTGGAGATACAGACAGAGAGTAAAGAGGTCACTTTTGAAGAACTTTTCTTTGTAAGTGAAAATGATGTTTGGCTTTTTACAGATAAAGCAAATCGTAGTGAGAGTAATTATACTTTTGGAATGAGTATGCTTTCTAGTTGTGATCTGAATGATCCTTTATGGAAGATGGTTTTTTCTCGTTCTCTGTATGACAGTGAAGCAAAGTACATGAAAGTCTATGATGCAAAGGTTTATTTTTGGGATATACCTATTTTTTATTCTCCTTATTTGGCATTTTCAACACATAAAGAGAGAAGTTCTGGTCTATTATTCCCTCTTTTTGGTTATACTGAAGAAGAAGGTTTTATCTATGAACAACCTATTTTTTGGGCGATTTCAGACAATATGGATATGGAATTCAATCTACAAGTCCGTACAGAACGTAGCGTAGGGTTTTATACTACTTTCCGTTTTGTTGACAGTGACCACTCTTCTGGAAAGTTAAGAGTAGGGTATTTTAGAGATAGTACAGCATATCAGGTAAGAGAAAATACAACAGACTTAGACCACTATGGGTTGGAGTTCAACTATGATTCTTCCAATGTTTTTAGGGATTCTCTTCCTAAAGGTTTTAAAGATGGTTTATATATCAATAGCACTTTTTTAAGTGATATCGATTACCTTAACCTGCAAAAGACCCAACTTCAACATTTTGGATTAGTACCACTGCAAGAATCACGATTAAATTATTTTTTATATAATGATGATTATTATGCAGGTATTAATGCAAAATATTTTATAGATACACGAAAAGAAAACAACGATGACACACTACAGATACTTCCCTCTGTACAATTGCATAAATACTTAGATCATTTTTTATGGAATAATCTTACCTATAATGTTGATTTTCAACTTAAAAATTTTGATAGAAAGGAAGGTGCTACGCTTAAGCAGGCAGAAATGAAAGTACCTTTAGAGTTCAGTACTTCCTTTTTTGATGATTTCCTAAATGTTTCATTGGGTGAAGAACTCTACTATAGTAAGTTCTTTTTTGGTAATGGAAATTATGTTTACGATGATTTTCAATACTATAGCAATATTCATAAAGTAAAATTGTTTACAGATCTGACAAAGAACTATGATCGTTTTGTGCATGTATTGCAACCTTCATTAGAATATGTAAAGCCTGGTAATGAAAGTGAAAAGCCGGTCAATTTTGATATGCTTACTGATGAGCAGAAAGAGCTTTTTACAGTAGGATTACCTGAAGAACATTATGCTTTTTCTTTGAGTCACTATTTTTATGATAAAAATATGAATTTAACATTTTATCAACGTCTTTCTCAAAAATATTATATGAACAGAGAGTATAAGTTTGCAGACATAGGTAATGAAATGCAGTACAATTGGAAACAGTGGCGATTTTATAATGACTTAGTTTATGCTCCTGAGTTTGATAAAGTGCGTGAATCATCAAGCCGTATTTCATTGCGTGAAAAAGAGTATCATTTTACTTTAGGGCACTCCTATAAACAAGTATTGTCAGATCAACCCAATGTAATACCTGCAAATGACTTTAATTTTAATTTTGGGTATACGTTAGATGAAAGGATTAAGTTTAATGGTGGCTTCACTTATAATATAGATAATGCTTCTAGTAAACAGTGGAGATTTGGGGGAAGTTATAAGCGTGACTGTTGGAGTATGGCTGCTTCCGTAAGACAAGATATTACGCCAAGACCTACAGGATATACAAGAGACAATAGTTTTTATGTTCAATTTAACTTCATCCCTTTTGGCGGTGTAGGAACAGGTGATGTCAAGTAATGCATAGTCCTATGGAAGAGATCGATAAAGCTTTAGATGTTTTGGGTTTACCTAAATTGATCAGTAAAACAGATATTAAAAAACAGTATCACTTTTTTGCAAAAAAGTACCATCCTGATCTGGGAGGAGATGTCCAAAAAATGGAACAAATTAACCATGCCTATAAACTCTTGATGAAGTATATAGAAGAGTTTCGTTATACTTTTGATGAAGAAGAGATTTCTAAACAATTTCCAGGAGCAAATCATGCACAGCGATTCAGACCTTAACACTTATTTTGAAAATAAAGAGGATGCAGCAGTTAAACTGATAGAGACACTGCCTCTTGAATTATTACGAAATAATGAAACCGTTGTGATAGGTGTGAGTAAAGGAGGAGTCTATTTTGCAGACCAGATCGCTAAAGCAACAGATGCACAAATGGATATCCTTCTTACTGAACCTATTTTAGCAC
Source organism: Sulfurovum sp. (assembly GCA_004377245.1). Classification (GTDB taxonomy): domain Bacteria; phylum Campylobacterota; class Campylobacteria; order Campylobacterales; family Sulfurovaceae; genus Sulfurovum. The sequence goes on from SOIK01000187.1 coordinate 23,363, forward strand.
CAAATAATCCTGAATTGGCTATTGCGATGGTTTCTGAGACAGAAGAGGTCGTGATGCATAAGGCATTGATAGACTCTTTTGGTATCAATGAAGATTATGTTTACAATGAAGCACAGCGCAAGTATGATGAAGAGGTGTTGGCTTATGTCTATAAGTACCGTAAAGGTAAAGATTTGATTTCTCTTAAAGGGAAGTATGTTGTACTTGCAGATGAGTGTATAGAGACAGGACTTACTATGATGGTAGCACTCAAGTCGGTGATCGCAAGAGAAGCTAAAAATATTTATATTGCAACACCTATTTTAGATAAAACAGTGTATGAAAATCTACTCTCTGTATGTGATGGTGTATTTTGCCCTCATAAGATACAAGACTATATTTCGATAGAATACTACTATAAAGAGTTTGAACCATTAAATTTTGAAGAAATATCAAAGATCGTAAAATCTCAAGAAGAAAAAACTGAAACCCTAAAAGGATAAAAGAAAGCATGCAAGAACAAATAATAGAGATAAATGTAAATAGTCTCGAAGAAAAATATGAATTTAACAAAGTAGCTAAACAAGCAAGTGGTGCAGTAATGTACAGACAAGGTAAAGCAGTAATGATAGCCGCAGTTGCTATAGATGAAAAAGCAGTAGATGAGGACTTTCTTCCTTTAACTGTACAGTATATGGAGAAGTCTTACGCAGCCGCTAAGATCCCTGGAGGGTTTATCAAAAGAGAGACAAAACCAGGAGACTTTGAGACTTTGACCTCTCGTATCGTTGATCGTTCATTGAGACCTCTGTTTCCCAAAGGCTTTCATTTTCCTGTAACGATCAGTATCATGGTTGTAAGTTCAGATGAAGAGGTAGATATGCAAGTCGCTGCTCTTCATGCAGCCAATGCAGCGTTGTTCATCTCAGATATTCCTTTTGCAACAAGCATTGCCGCAGTAAGAATAGGAACCGTCGATGATGATATCGTTATCAACCCAACACTCTCTCAGCAAGCTAACAGTGAACTTGACCTTCTTGTTGTGGGTTCAGGAAAAGATGTAGTGATGATAGAGATGCGTACACTTGCATCTGAAAATGAATCTGTACAGAATGCAAATGAGTTTCATGAAGCAGCACTTGTAGATGTTATTGCAACTGCAGGTGAAGCTATAGAGAAAGCAACATCTGTTTACGTAGAGGCATTTAAACCTTTAGTAAGAGAGCCTTTAGAACTTACTTTGGCTAAAGATAAAGTAAATGAGTCACTCTATGCTTACATTGAAAACAACTATGCGGAAGATGTAGAAAAAGCTATCTCTCATATGGCAAAAAGTGAGCGTTCTACAGAGCTTAAAAAAGTACGTACTAAAATCATGGAGACTTTAGAGTCTGCAGGTAAAGAAGCAGATAAAGAGTTGGTTTCCAAAGTACTTGAACGTTATAAGAAAACGGTTGTAAGAGCGATGATACTAGATAAAAATATCAGAGCAGATGGTAGAGCACTGGATGAGGTAAGACCTATTAGTATAGAGACCAACCTATTACCTTCTGTACATGGTTCATGTCTCTTTACACGTGGACAGACACAAGCATTGGTTACAGTCACACTTGGTGACAAAAAAGATGCACAAATGTATGAGCTCATCACTGAGAAAAATTCTCAGTCAGAGAACTTTATGGTACATTATAATTTCCCGGGATACTCTGTAGGTGAAGCCAAATATATAGGTGCACCAGGCCGAAGAGAGTTAGGACATGGTAAGCTTGGAAAAAGAGCTTTGGAGCCAGTGATTGATCTTAATTATGATGGAACTATCCGTTTGGTATCTGAGATCTTAGAGAGCAATGGTTCTTCCTCTATGGCAACTATCAGCGGTGGAGCACTTGCACTTCGTGGGGCAGAAGTGGAGATGGTAGAACTTGTAGCAGGTATCGCTATGGGGCTTGTTGCAGAAGGCGATAAGTATGCTGTGCTTACAGATATCATGGGACTTGAAGACCATGATGGAGATATGGACCTTAAAGTAGCAGGAACAAGACATGGTATCACGGCACTTCAGATGGATATTAAATTAGGCGGGATCGACCTCAATGTGTTAAAAGATGCACTTGAAAAAGCAAGTAAAGGTAAAAACCATATACTAGAACTGATGGAAGAGGCTGAACAAAATATTGTAGCAAGTCAAGCACTTCCAAGTACAGAACATTTTACCGTACATCCTAGTAAGATAGTAGATATCATCGGTAAAGCAGGTGCTACGATTCGTGAAATTATCGAAAAATTTGAAGTAAGTATAGACCTTGACCGTGATGTCGGAGGTGTTAAAGTAGCAGGCGGTGATAAGGCAAAAGTAGAAGCAGCAAAAGCACACATCGAAAGTATTGCCTCCGCACCAGTTAAAAAGCAGATGGTCTATAAAGTAGGTGAAAGCTACCAAGGTAAAGTCAAGAAGATAGTAGACTTTGGACTCTTTGTTGAAATGCCAGACGGGTTTGATGCCTTATTGCACATCTCTAAGGTAGCAAAAGAGAGAGTAAATAACCTTCCGGAGAGATATAGTGAAGGTGATGAGATTACTGTAGTTGTAATGGAACAAAAAGGTAAAAAAGTAGAGTTGGCAACACCTGAGTTTTTAGCATAGATTAAATCTATTTTAGTTATAATTTCGGCGTTTATATAAAGTGATTAAGTAGGGAAATATAGGCATTTATGTTTATGTTGGCGACAGTAAGTCGTTTACGCTATCCGAACAGACTTTTGAAGACAGTCAACGGGGACTTAAAACCCATAAATTTAAAGGATATAAAATGAAAAAGTTTTTCTTACTTTTCTTAGCACTTGGTGCTGTTGCATTTGCTGGTGAAGCAGATGGTGAATCTATGATTAAAGCATACTCAGTGATTGCTGCTGGCGTTGGTCTTGGTATTGCTGCTGCTGGTGGTGGGTTGGGTATGGGTCATACTGCTGCTGCAACTATTGCTGGTACAGCTAGAAACCCAGGTCTTGGTGGTAAATTGATGACAACAATGTTCATCGCACTAGCAATGATCGAAGCACAAGTTATCTATACACTTGTTATTGCTCTTATCGCTCTTTACGCTAACCCATTCCTTGGATAAGCAAAAGAGATATTAAGTTATTGGCGGTATAATACCGCCATAACTTTTTATGTTATAACCTCATATTGTTAAAGTTTCGATAGTACTTTTAAACTATCCAGTCTACAGTGCGTCAGTGGTGGAACGGTAGACACGCTACCTTGAGGGGGTAGTGCCCTACGGGTGTGGAGGTTCAAATCCTCTCTGACGCACCATAATCTTATATAAATCTCAAATAATCAATACACTAACCATATAAATTACTTATCAAGTACATAAATAATTTTTATATAATTTTTCGCTATATTTCTATAAAAGTAGCGTTAGATAACGCTTTTTAGGGCTTTTTAGGCCATTTTATGTTTTTTTAAGATTAAGTTGTGTTATAATGACTGCATCTTAAAAAAAGGAAGAAGAATGACAAAAGCAGATTTTGTAGAATTAGTACAGAAAAACGGTGAGTTTGAAAGTAAAGCAGCAGCAGAGAGAGCAGTAAAAGCGTTTATCTCATCAGTAACAGAGGCACTTGTTAAAAAAGAATCAGTATCTCTAGTAGGTTTCGGAACATTCTCTACAGTAGAAGTAGCAGAGAAAAGTGGTAAAGTTCCAGGAACTGACAAAACTTATACAAAAGCAGCACACACTGCTCCTAAATTTAAAATGGGTAAAACACTTAAAGACGCAGTAGCGGGTAACTAAGTTTAACCTTTCTATCTACTATCTTCGGATAGTAGATGTATTATTATTCGGACGCCTTTAAAGCAAAGCTCTAAAGTGTCAAATATTAAAAACATGCATTAAAGCATCTTTTTAATATTTGATTGTTAACACTAGGTTCTGCTAAAGCTATACACTTCGATAACTTCAACAGTGGGTTCACGCGACTAGTCGCTTTCAATCATATTTTTATCTCATCTAATACTTTCCAAAACACATTATAATCATCACTAAGATATACTACGTTTAATATTATTCTCATAAGGAACTTTATGGAACTCAAAAATGTTATCGGACTAGGTGTTGCAGGAAACTTTGCTCATCATTTGGAACAAGCTGGTGAACTTAAAGATTTTGAAAATGTTGTTACATCTGAACCTGATGCCCCTAAAGGTATATTTCCTTTTTATTTACCAGGATCTGACTCTTTTTTAGGGCTTTACTCTATAGGCACGGATGAACTTAACCTTCCAGAGTATGAAGCCAATGCACAAGTTGAACCGGAGATAGCTGTACTTTTTGATATCATTTATGATGAAGATAAAAACGTTATTGACTTAGTAGCACAACAATTTACTACATTCAATGACTGTACCATTCGTAAAGAGGGAGCTAAAAAGATCTCAGAGAAAAAGAGTTGGGGGATCAACTCTAAAGGTATCGGTGATAAATGGATAGCTATAGATAAGTTTGAAGAGGGTGGGGTGATGGATAACTATCATCTTTGCTCTTTTGTCCAGCGTGATGGTGTACTTCATCCCTATGGTGTAGATGCACCACTCCTTGGATACAGTTATTTTTATACTAAGCTAAAAACGTGGCTTATAGATAAAATGAATACACAAGAAGATTTTGGACCACTAGAAGACATAGCTTCACATCTTAAAGCATGTAATTACCCAACACAGGCACTCATCTCCATCGGGGCAACTGCTTATGCTGAGTTTGGTGAGAATAACTATCTGCAAAGTGGTGATGACGTCTATGTAGTTGTTTATGATACACGTATGGAGAGTCCTGATTTTGAAGCATCTGAAACTAAAGTCATTCTGCACCAAAAGGTGCAGTAGTTATCCCGCTGTTACGTCATTGCATTTCTTTTTGAAATACTCTTGACCTACTTTACAAAGAGGACAGGCTTTTGGTGCCTTTTTACCTCGGTGTACATGCCCACACACTTCACATATCCACTCTTCATTGTTCTCACTGTCAAAGAACCCTTCAGCTTCAAGTGCAGCTTTGAGTGCTAAGTACTCTGCTTCATGCTCTACTTCTACTTTACCAATGGCTCTAAAGAGTCTAGCTATGTCTTTAAGTCCCTCTTCTTTAGCAATAGCTTCAAAGTTAGGATACATCTCTTCATGTTCGTAACGTTCACCATCTGCTGCGTAAGCAAGGTTTTTCTTTGTTGTGTCTAACTCAATGTTATTTACAAGTTGGTTGTACGCTTTATACTCTGCCATAGCATGGTACTTTTCATTGTTCGCTGCCTCTTGGAAGTGTCTAGCGATACGATGAAGTCCTTCTTCCATAGCCACGTCAGCAAAAAACTCATATTTATTTCTGGCTTGTGACTCACCTGCAAATGCTTTCATAAGATTCACAGCAGTAAGGTTTTGAGTGATACATTCCATATCTTCACCACAACAAACAAGTGTCCCTCCACCTACCTCTTGTACTTCTATTTCGTTACCACATTTGTTGCATTTGTATGTCTCGTATTGTCTCATTCTGTTTGTCCTTGTTATTATTTAATTTCTTCTTGATATAAAGCAAAGCTTCATATCAATTCATCTCACTTTTGGCTAAAGCCTTATGCAGGAAACCACTAAATGGTTTCTCGTAGAAGCTTCGCCTTTGGCGAGAGTTATATTTTTTTCTTGATATCTTGTATAAAGTCAGTGATATCATCATGTAGTGCTTGCAAATCCTCTTCATGTTCTACTTCATCTGCGAGAATCTCTGAAACGATATCATAAGTGACGATATCTTTATCTCGTGTCATCTCAGCTAAGTTAGAGTATGCAGATATAGCACACTGCTCACCCTTGATAGAGTCTTCTAATATACTTACAACATCAAAATCTTTCGGCTCTTCATAGCCACAGTTTGTATGTGTAAACCAATCTTTAGGATTGAGTAGAGGTGTCCCACCTAATTGTAGTATTCTGTCTGCTACCATATTAGCATGTCTTAGTTCATCCGTTGCATGCTGAGTGAGTTCAGCAATAGCAGCATCTTTCATAATACCTTTGATCACTTTTGCTTCAATGAAGTATTGGTAGTAAGCCAACCACTCATCTGCATAGGCTTTGTTTAGCATGGTAATGATCTCATTGATCTCAATACCTTTGATAATTGAATTTCCTCTTCGTGCCATGATGTATCCTTTCTAGTGAGATGAAGAAAATTATTTTTCTTTATTCAAGTATAGTCTTATTAACTTAAAGGAAAATAATTATCGTTAAGAAAGAGATAGGGAAAATATATGAAGTATAAATAGAATGATAAATGAGAGGGGTAGTGTGGGCAAAGCTCACGAAGGAAAAGGTGTTAGTTTTTAAACCAACCCTTTACTCTGTCAAATGCAGAATCGAAAGTACTTTTATGAGGACGACTCTCTACAC
>SOIK01000100.1 GCA_004377245.1 Sulfurovum sp.
AGAAGGCATAGAGGATATTGAACTGACTATGGAGTGGTTCAGTGAAAATTGGGATACCATCGTTGTACCACTCTATACAGGTGCAGCATTCTACTCTATCGTCATCTCATCACTCATTTACTTTTTAATCAATCGATTATGGATTGCTTCAGTGAGAAAAGAAAAGTCTGAGAAAGATAAGAAAAGAAGAAAGCTTAAAAACAAACTATTCTCTTTTAAACCTTCCGCAGCACATTCCCATCAAGATGATGAGAGTAAGAATGATGAAAAGTAAGCAGAAATAAAAGTCTAGCAGATCACTCCACCACCAAGTAACCTATCACCGTCATAAAACGCAGCTATCTGTCCCTTGGCTAAACCAAAAACTGGTTCGTCTAGAACTACTTTGGCTCTATCACCCTCTATCTTAACACTGCAAGGTACAGCATGGGTACGATAACGTACCTTTACATGGCAAGTAAAGTCTGTTAACTCTTCAAAAAGATTAAGCTGTTTCACTTCAAAGGCATTCTCTTCAAGTTTTTCTCTTGTACCTACGACTATCTGATTTTTTTCCGGTTTAATAGCAAGAACATAATGTGGATCATGGGCACCGTTTACAAAGAAACCTCTGCGTTTACCGATGGTGTAGTGCATGTAACCTTTATGTGTACCTACCACATTGCCTTCAGTATCTACCGTTTCACCCGGTATATCTATATTCATATGTTTAGCCAACACTTCATCATAGGTGTTTTCCACAAAACAGATCTCTGTACTCTCTTTTTGTGTCGCGAAGTCTTTGAGTACTCCTATATTTGCAGCATAGGCTTTGACATCCTCTTTTACCCACGTAGCAAGAGGAAAGAGAAGTCTGGGTAAAACTTCTTTTTTTACTTCACAGAGAAAATAACTCTGATCTTTGCTCGGATCATCTGCCATATAGAAAAATTCACCATCACAACGCACATAATGCCCTGTAGCAACATATTCTGCACCAATGCTATCGGCGAACTCGATCATCTTTCCAAACTTGATGGTTCTGTTGCACATCACACAGGGGTTAGGAGTAAGTCCTGCTTTATAACTCTCTACGAAGTAACTATAGACCTCTTTGTCAAACGCTTCACTCAAGTCGAGAAAATGTACTTTAATGCCCAAGTAATCCCCTACGCGTTTTGCTTTAGCAAAGTTCTCTTCATGATAGCCCTCTTTATGATGAAGTTTCATATAAACACCCTCAACATCATAACCCTCTTTTTGGAGTAAAATAGCCGTAACAGTTGAGTCTACTCCGCCACTCATACCTACCAGTACTTTTTTACGATTCGGCATTTAGTGCCTCACTGTACTGAATTTCACACAAATCATTTAGTGATTTGTTGCATTGCATTTTAACGCTTATAATTCTTGTCTTCATTTTACGTAACCTCATCTATCTGTACAGCTATCTCTTCATCCACGTTGACTAAAGAGCCTTTTGCTATATTTTTCCCATCTACAAGAAGTTTCACTTCATGTAGATTCAGCTGTGCTATTTCTATCTTGTGACCTACTTCCAGTTTTCTACTTTGAAGCACTCCAAAAGAGAATTTTACTATTTGATATTTTTTACTATCAGTCTGCTTCATCGTGCTTTTATTACGATGTATGATTTTTACTTTACTACTATTCCCACTCTCATTCAGCACAACATTTGCAGAGATGTTTCCCTCTTCCAGAAGTATCATTTCCAGACTAGGCAGCCCTAAAAGAAACAGATCTCCCGAAGCAAGTTTTTTTAAGGCATTTTTCTTCACTAGAATGGGAGAAAGTGCCAGCTCATACTCAGGATAAAGTTTATGCTTTTGCATCATCTTTTCTAAGTGAACTGCTTGCGTTTCACCCTTCATCTATATCACCAATAAAACGTTCCAAAAGATACTCTTTATTTGCAAGCAAAAGGTCATCTGGTACCTCTTGTCCTACAGAGAAATAACTCATAGGAAGTTTATAGAGTAACATAAAATTCAATAGTGTTCCAAAGTGCTTCGTCTCATCAAACTTACTGATGATCACAGAGTCAAGATTTAAAAAAGAAAAGTTTTTATATATATCTTCCATATCTTCATATTTAACCGTTGCAGAGAGTACAAGATCAACCTCTATGTTTCTCTGAGTATCAGAATTAACAAACTCTACTGTTTTGATGAATTTTTGTGTATCATAAGGAGACATTCCAGCAGTATCTATAAGGATAACATCATAATCTATCAGCTGTTCCAACTTCTCTTTAAACTCTTTCACAGAGGAGACAGAACTATGCTCTATCTGCATGATGTCTGCATAGTGTTCAAGCTGCTCTATGGCACCCACTTTATAGCTATCAAGATTAAGCAGTGCTACCTTATACGGTCTATCTAATAAGTAGGCATAACGTGCTGCAAGCTTAGCGATAGTTGTAGTCTTGCCAACCCCCGTAGGACCTACAAGCATCATCACTTTAGGTGTACTAAGGTCTTCCTCTCTTACTTTAAGTACTTCATCTATCTCTTCGAGCAGATAAGAGACTAAAAGTGATGCGTCTTCAACCACTGCTGTACCAATAAGCGATGTAAACATTTCGTCAAGCCAACATTCTGCAATACCTTTTTTCATAAAAAGTGTTTTGACCTCTTCTATGATACTGCGAGACTCAACATTACTAGACTCGTCCAGTTCCAGCAAACCATCTTTCATCTGCTCCAGTTGTGCTTTAAGTTCACCTATCTCTTCCAGTAATGTTTCATCTTCATCACTGCTACTATTATCCATCGATAGATCACCAAAAGATTTTTCCATAAAAAGTGCTTTTGGTACAGCGATGACTACTTCAGATCGTAATACTCCATCTTCATACTTTATCTGTTTCGCAGAGACAAGAGATACCTCATTACCATACTTCTGGACTGCTTGTTCATAAGCACTTTTAGGATCTGAAGCTACAAATGTTTCGTTAATCATGGATTATTACCTTTATCATCATTTTCTTCTTGATAAGGAGCAAAGCCCCTCATCAATTCTTCTCACTTCTAAGGCTAAAGCCTGATGCATGGAAATCACTAAATGATTTCTCGTAAAAGCTTCGCCCTTGGCGAGAAAGATATCTTTTTGCTTGATATATTTCAATGGAATCAAAACCGATTCTCTTTCTCTCCAACCAGGATGAGGCAAAGTTAAGCTCTTTGTATCCATTTTCACATTTTCATAAAATATTATATCTATATCTAACGTTCTTGGTCCATCTTTAAAAAGACGCTTACGTCCAAAAACTTTCTCTACACGTAACACATATCGCAACAGTGCCTGTGGTGTCAAGTGTGTCTCCACAAGTATCAACGAGTTATAAAAATCACCTTGTTCCAAATACCCAAAAGGAGGGTTTTTTAAAATAGGTGCTATCTCAACCATATGTACAAAAGACGAACGCTTGAAATACCAAAACAGATGCTCAAAACGACGTATGACATCACCGACATTACCACCGATACCAAGTAATGCCTTATGTCCGCCACGGGGAGAAGAGACATAAGGAAAATGTCTCTTTAGTATCAAGGTGTTTTTACTGTCTAACTCTCTCTTCATCATAGCATAACTCTATAAGACTAGTGCTTTTCCATCTACCATGGCTACCATATCTTCAATGCGTATACCAAACTCATCTGGTATGTAAATACCAGGTTCTATAGTGTAAACCATGCCATCTTCGATGATTGTATCTGATTTGGTTGAAATGTACGGCATCTCATGGATGTCTAACCCTACCCCATGCCCTGTAGAGTGCACATAATACTCTCCAAACCCTGCTTTAGTGATGATGTCACGCGTGAGAGCATCTACCTTTTTAGCTTTCATACCTGAACGTGCTTTGGCTATGGCATTATCATGTGCTTTAAGTACTGTATCATAGGCTTTTTGTATCTTTTTACTTTTAAACTTTTGCTTGGTATCAAACTTAAAACCTTTTCCTGCCTCTACCGTGCGTGTACAATCTGAACAGTAACGTTTGTATTTTAATCCCGCATCTACAAGTAAAAGGTCACCCTTCTTCAGTTTCGTTTTAGTAGGCATCGCATGAGGTTTAGCTGCATTTGCATTCACAGCTACAATAGGGTCAAAACTCAACTCATACTTTCCAAAACCACCCAAGATAGACTTTGCTGTATAGGTTAAAGCATACTCATCCTCTCCAAAACCATTTTCACTAAACTCTTTAGCCAATGCCTTAAAGGCTTTAGCTCCAAGCTTCACAGCTTTCGCTAAAATTTTCAACTCTTCATCACTTTTAATGATACGCTTTTTATGTGAAAAATCTAACTCTGGTTTAAAAGTGACTTTACATTGCGAAGTTACTTTCTCAAACCCTGCTACTGACCACTCTTTAGGATCAAAAACAACTTTTTTGACTTTGGCTTTTTTGAGTAACTTTACAGCGCTTCCATAAAGGTCACCATCTATCACTACATTTGCACCCTTTACATTCTGCTGGGCATCAATGGTATAGCGACTATCGGTGATAAAAAATGCTTCAGCGCCTAAAGAGAGATAAAGTGCATTATCACAACTGTATCCACATTCATAGTAAATAGCATTTTCATCTTTGAGCATGTAGTTCATTTAGAGCCTTTGAAAAGTATCCGTCATCCTCGTGCTTGACACGGGGATCCAAAACTCAATAAATAGTGAATGTTGAATATTCTCTGCGGTTTAGATTCTAGATTCCCGGGTCAAGCCCGAGAATGACGAAGAAGGGGTTTTATTTCGCTTGTGCTTTTGCCTGTGATTGTTTCATCGCTGTTACTTCAGAAAGTATCTGTGTCATACCAACCATTGCCAAGTGGTAACCAAATGGTCCCATACCTATGATCTGACCTGCACATACAGGTGCTGTAAGTGACTTATGTCTAAACTCTTCTCTTTGGTGAATATTTGAAAGGTGTACTTCAAGTGTTGGAAGTTGGACTGCAGCGATAGCATCACGAATAGCAATAGATGTATGCGTATAAGCCGCCGGATTAATGATGATACCATCAGCATCACCGATACACTCTTGGATACGATCAACGATCTCACCCTCTAAGTTACTTTGAAAAAACTCGATCTCAAGTTTATTTTGATCAGCAAATGATTTCATTTGTGAATGGATATCTTCTAATTTCATTGGACCATAGATATTTTGTTCTCTAATTCCTAGCATATTTAGGTTTGGACCTTGAATTACTACTATTTTCATCTAACTACCTTGTATGTTAATTTTAGGTATTATTTTATCGAAATAGTATTAGAACCCTCTGATAAATCAATAATATTCGTCATCCTCGGGCTTGACCCGGAGATCCACAATTGGAATTATATGCCAGTTATTGATTCCCGTCTGCCTGTAGGAAATACCCTGGGTACAAGCACGAAGAAGAGAGGATAAAAAAGAGAAACTAATGCACAAAGGATTTATATGAAAATATTAGTAGCTGACTACATCTATACTCCTAACGGTTTTGTAGAGAATCAAGCAGTAGCATTTGATGATCTCATAAGAGAGATAAATACACTGGAAACTTTACTGAAAAACCATCCCCAAGCAGAACTGATCAGAACGGAGCCACACTCTGTCATCTACCCTGGTTTCATCAACACACATGTACACCTAGAATTCTCAGCAAACAAAACTTCATTAGAATATGGCTCATTCATGCCTTGGCTTGACTCGGTCATAGAGCATCGTGATGACCTTATGGGTGCCTGTAATAATGCCATCATGCAAAGAGAGTGTGAAGAGATGATGTATTCAGGTATCACCACATTTGGGGCCATCTCTAGTTTTGGTAATGAACTTGAAGTATGTGAGAAAACCCCTCAACGTGTTGTTTTCTTTAATGAGCTCATCGGTTCCAATGCGATATATGCCGATATGCTTTATGGTGATTTCATGGAGAGGGTCAAAGCATCACAAAGTTGTAAGCCAAGCTCTCACATCACCCCTGCTGTGGCGATACACTCTCCCTATTCTGTGCATCCTATCATTTTACAAAAAGCTATCAATATAGCTAAGCAAAATAAACTCCCACTCTCTGCTCATTTTTTAGAGTCCCAAGCAGAACGAGAATGGCTTGTATCAGGTTCAGGAGAGTTAAAAAGCTTTTTTGAAAAGTACTTCAACACTTCTACTCCTGTCACAAATATAAAAGAATTCATGCACGCGTTTGACACCTACCCTACACACTTTACACACTGTGTACAAGCAACAAAAGAGGAGTTGAAGCACTTAACCGACAAAGGACATTCCATCGCCCACTGTCCACGTTCCAACCGTTATTTAGGCTGTGGAAGACTTAAGATAGAAGAACTTGACCTTCCTTTCTCTGTAGCCACCGATGGACTAAGTTCAAATGACTCTCTAAGTATCTTTGATGAACTTAGAGCCGCACTGATGTTGCATAATGATATACCTATCCAAGACTTAGCCACACAACTTTTACAAACAGTCACTGAAGATGCAGCAGAGATACTTCACCTTAACTGTGGTAAGATAGAAGCAGACAGATGGGCTGACTTTGCCGTAGTAACACTACCTGAAGCACCCAAAAGAGAGGAAGAGATAGCCCTTTGGTCTATTTTATATACGAAACAGGTATCAGAAGTTTATATTGAAGGAGAAAAATATGTTTAGTGCTATAGGAAAAATAATTAAATGGATAGGTCAACACTTTATGGGGATGCTCTTTTTACTCATCGTCTTTGTAGTACTTATGCCAAAACCTACAACTCCACTAACGACAGCAAACTTACAAGAGATAGAACTCCTGGGTCCTATTATGAGTGCTGACATGATCATAAAAGAGATACAGAAAGCACAAAAAGATCCAAAGATCAAAGGTGTGCTTCTCAATGTTAACTCTCCAGGTGGTGCAGTTCCTCCCTCCATCGAGATAGCATATGCCATCAAAGAACTCAAAAAACACAAACCTGTCATCGCTTATGCCAGTGGTGTCATGACAAGTGGGAGCTACTATGCTTCCATCTATGCAAATAAGATCATCGCCAACCCTGGTTCTATCATTGGTTCTATCGGGGTCATTATGCAAAGTTTTAATGCTCAAAAACTTATGGATACTATTGGTGTTAAACCCCAAACAGTGAAACAAGGTACATACAAAGAAGCAGGTACTCCTACAAGAGAATGGACACCAGAAGAGAGAGCCGAGCTAGAAACACTCACAAAAGACACTTATGACCTTTTCGTCAAAGATGTAGCCACCGCCAGAGGTTTGGACATCAATGCCTCAAACACTTATGCAGACGCACATATCTTCTCTTCAAAAAGAGCAAAAGAGGTAGGACTCATAGATGAAATAGGTACAAAAATGATAGCTAAAACACAAGTAGCCTCACTTGCAAATATTAAGAAACCAGTATGGAAAGAGAAAGACAAGTTTGAGACTTTTATGGAGAAGTTAGGAACAAAAAGTATTATGAAATTACAGAGTTACTTCTATGGGTTGAAAGCTTCACTTTAAAATGACTTCTCTCCCACCTGTTTTTAGAGTATACCCTTTTGATGAGCGCCTATTTGGTACAGTGACTAAAAGTGTATTTTGATCTAAATAAGAAGTAGCTAATTTACCCGTGCTGCTAATACGGCCAAGTACATCTTCCTTGGATTTAGGTTCAAAATAGAGTACGATTTTTTCACCTTTTTCTACTTTTATAGTGGTTCGTTTTTTAGTGATTTTATATAGTGTCCCTTTAGGCTTTTTTGTCGTAAAACTCCAATATTTTTTTACTCTCTTCCCATCAGCTACAGCTTCAAATTCCACTCTGTATGTCATACTATACTCCAACCTTTTCAAAGGCATCAAGGCAAACTGTAACTTTGTAAAACGATGGTTTTTATCATTGCTATGCGTAAGGATTTTCTTCTCTTTTAGCTCTTTTCCTTCTGCATCAAAAAGACGAAACTTTTTAAGCTTTACTTTTTTATAAAAAGCAGGGTTAAACTGTACGCTGACAGGGTATCCACTTACTTTAGATCCAGGGAGAGGGTGAGGATGTTCAGTGTAAAATACAGGTGGGATATTTTTAGCATTTGGGTATGGATAGAGTACCAAATTACTATTTTTTCTTCTTATTGCCTCTTGCTTTTGCTCATAGAGATATTTTGGTACTGCATTACTACTATTTTTACATATATTTTGCATATAGTAGACGCCACTTTGAATATTATAAGGGGTCTTACACAATTTAGCCATAGCAGTAGAACCTATATTATAGACAAAAGAGGAAGCAACCCTTCGCTTTTTCTTAGCAAAAGCACTGCCTATACCTATCTCATCTTTATCAAAATTCAAAAAGACAAAACGATGATAGATAGCTGCAAATAGTGTATCTATAGATTTATGAGAAGTTTTAGCATTGATGGAGAGATTTTCCATCACTATTTTAGAGGCATATCCCGCACGCAAGACTCTATCAGTAGGTACACGTCCCGTGTATCCACCTTTGCCTTTCTGCTCAAAGTGTCCATTTTTTTGATGCCTAATGAGATAATTCGCATGTGACTTTGCTGCTCTACCTAGCTGTTTATTGGGTTTAAATTGGATAAGTCCTGCATCTTGACGAATATCATTTAGGTACCCAAGTGCACTTTGATTCTCTTTTGCATCAAGCGTAACAAACGTGAGTAGAAAAATAATGACTAAGCGTAACATTAGCCCTAGTTCTCATTTGCTGCTTGTAAAAAATCATCCGCAATAGTTTGTGGATCTTCTAATCCTATAGAAACACGGATGAGTCCTTCATCTACGCCTAAATACTTACGTGCTTCATCATCAAAATCACTGTAAATTGTACTGGCCATATGAAGTGCGAGTGTTCTATTATCTCCGATGTTGGCTGTTTGTGTTACCAATTCAAGCTTATTTAACAAAGCAAATGCTTTCTCTTTGCTTCCACAGTTTAAAGTCAAAAGTGGTCCACAGCCATGTTCAAAATCAAGTTGATATCTTGCATAGTCTTCACTTGAAGGTAAAGAAGGATGGTTCACACTTACACCATCAGGTAATTGTTCATCTAGTATTTTTGCCACTTGTGCTACAGACTTATTGATGCGTTCTACACGTAAAGAGAGTGTTTCAAGTCCTATAAGTGTCAAAAATGATCCAAAAGCATTGGCAGTCATACCCATATCTCTTATGGCACGTTTTTTACAGATAGGGATAAAGGCTTTTTTACCCATCTTTTTGACGATCTTATGCACATCTGCATACTTTTCATTAAGTAGTTTGTCACCCTCATCTTTCACTGCTCTAAATACAGCAATACCACCAAGTGCAGCGGAGTGTCCACTCATATTTTTAGTTGAAGAGTGCACTACAATGTCAGCACCCAGCTCTAATGGCTGTACGATAAGTGGCGTTGCTGTATTATCTACCACTAGTAGTGTTTCATGCACATTACATAAGTCTACTATTCTTTTCATATCAGGCAGTCTAAGACTAGGGTTTCCTACACTCTCCATAATGACCATCTTAACCCCACACTTAAGTGTTGACTCGATGTATGCAAAATCATCTGTATCACAAAAACTATTTGTCACACCAAAACGTTTCATCGTTTCATTGATAAGCGTATAGGTTCCGCCAAAGAAACCACCGATGCACAATACTTCATCTCCCGTTTTTAAAAAGGCTGTCGTCACCATAGAGAGTGCTCCCATCCCTGAAGCAGTAGCGATGGCTCCCAAGCCACCTTCCATTTTAGCTACCACAGACTCTAGTTTTACATTGGTAGGGTTTCCTACTCTTGCATAAAGTGGTAAGTTCACTTCACCTGCAAAGATACCTTCTGCTTGCTCGGCATCTTCATATCCAAACGCAGCTGAAGGGACGATCACTGGAGCGATAGGTCCCACTTTTGACCCTACGTTTTGAACTAGTAGTGTATTGAAGTAATTAAAATCTTTTGTCATTTTGTTATGTCCTATATCGAATAATTCAGTGTTTGATCAGCTTTTTGTTGATAGCTTTTAAGTTCGGAAAGAGGTATATTAAAGACATTCGAAACCCCTTCTCTTATATCTTCCCAGAAGAGTTTTAGTGTAGGATTATCTGTTTTACATACATCAGAGAGTGCATCTGTTTCCAATATCATCACAATATCTTTAAGTGTGATATCTTTAAGGTTTTTAGCAAGCTTATACCCGCCACGGGCACCTTTGATACTTGTAAGGATACCCTGTTTTCTAAGCTCTAAAAGTATCTGTTCTAAAAAGTTTTGAGGGACAGAGGCACGTGCTGCGATCTCTTTGATCTTCAGTACTTCATCCCCTTGTATAGAACCCAGTTCATGAAGTGCCGCAACAGCATAGATGGTTTTAGTAGAGATTCCTGTCATTTTTAAATGCCTTTAGCAATTGGATAGCATAGTATATCTTACATCCTATACAAAAATCAAATAATGTTTCAAGTAATGCACAAGTTAGTAAAATAATAGCTATAAATGTAGCGATCTCAACAGTTCCACCGATATAAAACAGACTCAAGAAAAATGAAGTCATTAATCCAAGATACAAAGCAAACCGTTTAGGTGACTCATCACACATCTTTGGCTCTGCACCCCATCTATTTAACATAAATTTTCCTACTGTATGGAATGGACTCAGTCCTGTCATACGTAATGCACGTACTGAGAAATCAAATAAAAGTATCAAAGCAAAGAGTTTCTCTTGTGTAAAAATAAGTGCCAGGGTAAAGATTACAACTTGAAAAGAGATGATTCTCATCATATTGGTATCAACTCTTCTAGTAGATATTGGGCATGAGGGAGACATCACTTTTCCTTTAAAATTTATTTATAATATTAGCACCTCTAAAAACCCCAGAGAGTCACCACATCATCATTTTCCTTAGTTAATTTTAACAATATAAGGAGGGGGAGAACAACTCACCAAGGAAAACTAAAATGCCCTTGTCCAATGTGAATGTCTAGGGTTTTTAGAAGTGC
>SOIK01000060.1 GCA_004377245.1 Sulfurovum sp.
AGGTCAAAGAGCTATACATCACACTCAGTCTCTTTGCACTTGCTTCAAGTCGTTTCACTTTTTTAGACTCTACCCCTTTAAGACTTTGTATGGTCATCAATATAGCAGAGATAGGCGTATTGAGTTCATGCGTGGTATCTGAGATAAATTTATCTAAAGACTCTATCTGTTCTCTTACTGGTTGCAAAAACAGTCTACCCAGGAAATATCCTACCACACCCATCAAGATAAATGAAAAGACCAAATAACCTATAATTTTTATCCGTAGTTGATGCAACGTACTAGCAAGATCATTTTCTTTTAGTACGATGTAACGTACACCTAAATGCACACTAGGATCTTCTGCCACAGTGTAGCAACTCTTACCTTTTTCAAAAAAACTTTCATCAAAGTTAGAAAAACTTTCTATCTCTGTATAGATAGGCTTTTTATTTTCATCATAATATCCTGCTTCAAAACGACAATGTTTTAGATTTTGTAAAAAAGTTTTTTTATTTAAACTTTCACTATCACCCTTCATGGCAGCCATAATAATTTCAGATGAAAGCATTCGTGCCTGGTACATCATTTCAAACTTCATGGCACTCTTCATAGATGATCTGTTATTTTCAAAAAAAAGGTAGCCGATAATGGCCAGTAAAACAAATACTGATGAAAGGTAAAGTGTTAAAAAGCGAAAAAGTGATCTACGCTCATAGGATGTTAAAACGATAACCTTCTCCTTTAATGTTGTCAAAATACTCTTTGTTAAACATCTTTCTTAAATTTTTAATATAAGTCCGTATGGTTGCATGTGCAGGGATATGCTCATCATCCCATACATTCTCTATGATCTCATCACAAGAGATGATCTTACCCGTATTACGGATGAAGTACTCCAAAACCTGTGCTTCTTTCTGTCGCATCTCTATGACTCTATCATCAACTAAAATTTGATGTGCTTTAGGGATGAACGTCATACCATCAAACTCTATCTCTTCTTGTAAACGATAAAGCCTGACAATATGTTCAATGCGGGCTTTAAGCTCCTCAAGTTCAAAAGGTTTTTTCAAGTAATCATCTGCACCAAGGTCAAACCCTTTTTTGAGGTCATCTATACCTGCGAGTGATGTGATGTAGATGGCTGGTGTGGTATTGCCTATCTCACGAAGGTATGAGAGTATTTCAAAACCATCTATACTGGGCACATTGACATCCAACAGTAACATATCATAGCGATTAGAACCTATAGCATCTAAAGCTTTTTCACCATCGAAATAACTCTCTACTTCATACCCATTTTCTAGAAGAAATTCTTCAATGATCTCTTGAAGAATTACATCATCTTCGAGCAATAATATTTTCATTTGCAACCTTCAACATCAATTAATAACATATTCTAACATACTCTTTGTGTAGAGGAGTACACAAAGAGTTATGATATAATCCGCCCATGAAAAAATTAACAATATACTCAATCATGATTTTGGTCTTACTGTCGGGATGTACTCAAGTAGTAACAGCCCCTATCAAAATAGCAGGTGCTGCTGTTAGTACAACTATAGATGTTACAGGTTCTGCTGTGAGAGCAGTTGCAGGTTCAGATGATGAGGATGAAAAAGAGGATTAATGACTTTTTGCGTTATTAAACTCAACGATCTCACTCTCTACCATCGCATCAATCATTCTTACATAAAGATCATTGATAAGATTTGGAGAGAGGTCTAAAGAGATCGCCTGTTCTCTTACTCTAGAGATAACAGCATTTATTCTATCTTCTGCTTTTACTTCATCTATACTTGTTTTAAAATGTGCTATCTGCTTAATGTAGTTATTACGTTTAGCAATAAGTGCTACAATATCTGTATCTACTTTATCTATCTCTTTTCTTGCTTCTTCAAGTGTGGTACACTTTTTAATTTCCATATTCTATCCTTGGATGATATCTCTATAATAACTATATTATAGCCTAAAATATTTGAAATAATATACTTTATACACTTTAGCTATAATTGCTATATGAAACATGCAAAACACTTATTTATCTCTTTTTTAACCACTGCAGCACTCTCAAGCAGCCTCATACATGCTTCGGAAGATACTAATCTAACAAAAAGTAAAGACTGGACTATTTTACCCTATGCATTTACTACTGATTCCACTGGTTTTTCTGGTGGAATAGTCGTAATCAAGCAAGGATTACTTCAACCTCAAACAACATTGGCTGCCTCTGTATTTGGTGGAGCACCGCAAGATATTACTATAAATGAACAACCCGAAGAAGCAAACTTTTCTGGGGGGTTCATCTCCTTTTCAGACTTTAAACCTCCCTATACAAACAGGCTTTTCTTTTCTCTTATGGGTCTAAAAAGTTATTTTCCAAGAGCACATTACTATATTCATAGTTCCAATGATTCCAATAAAGATGATGTCTTCACCACTTCAGGAGATTCAAACTTTTTCAATACAACCTTCAGATTTGTCCTTCCCATAGGTGAAGGGTTGGACAATCCTGAAGGGCTATACACACTTCAAGATGGATTTGCTATGGGCAGAGAAGGGTATGGAAATGGTACTCCTTTTCTGACAGGGAGAACATCTATAGGGTTAAAAACATTTTTCCAATCCAATAATTCCGATGAGACAGAAAGGTGGCAAGATTCCGATTGGTGGAAACATGGCACTTCTGTACCAACATGGGATGCCAATGGCCTAAGATTTTTCCTTACACATGATAATACAGATTTTGATCTTAACCCATCTAGAGGATACCACTTCCAACTACAATACTCAAAAGATTTTGGAAAAGGAGACTCACTACAAAGCTGGGACTTCCTAGAGTTTAAATACAACCAATACTTTAATCTTGATACTTTCTCTTTTACTAAACAAAATGTTCTTGCACTAAGTGTTTGGACAGGATACTCTTACTCTTGGGACAATGATAGAGAAATCGCTCCTGGTTTTAATGCGCATCGTCCTCCTCCATGGGAAGGTGCTAGACTAGGTGGATTTAATCGTATGAGAGGCTATGATAGCAACCGCTTCTCAGACAAAGCAGCATTTTACGCTACTGCAGAATACAGAGCCATCATCGATTACAATCCTTTGAAAAACAACTCCATGGTTCCTGATGTAGATTGGTTTCAGGTTGTTGCATTTGTAGAAGTCGGAAGAGTACATGACCAATACAATTTTGATCTTTTAAGTGACATGAAATATGATGTGGGTGTCAGTTTACGTGCGATGGCAGCAGAGCTACCAGTACGTCTAGATGTTGCTTATAGTGATGAAGGTACAAATATGTGGGTAATGATACAGCAACCATTTGATTTTTAATTAATTAGAACGCATTTTGGGCAAAGCCCAAAATACTACGCTTCTATGCTAAAGCATGACTTAGAAAAAAACTAAATTTTTTTCTGGACGCTGAGTCCAC
>SOIK01000056.1 GCA_004377245.1 Sulfurovum sp.
GTAAAAGGGCGAATACTGTCAAAAACTAACCTAAACTAAAACCTCAAAGGATATACAATGATAGATCAAAATATAGCAAACATACTTACACAACTAAGAGAAAACAACAATCCCAAAAAAGAACTTAATCACATATATGTTGACTCCGAAAATATAGTTGTTACTGATACAAGAATACTGATAGTTCATAAACATAATATGGATATAAAGGACGACTTCTTGCTTCTTAACCAAAAATGTAAAATAAATATGGATTTCAATATAGAAGATGGTTTTATGGAATTTGGTGTGGATGTATATAGAAAAAAAATACTTCTCAGAGAAAAACCAAAAACAGGGAATGGATATTTTTATAACTATCCAGACTACAAAAGGATAATTCCAAAAATAGATAGCAAAAAATTCAGCCACCATTTAAAGGGTGTTGATGCTCTTTACACACTCACGTCGCAAAATGGAGTTGTTTTGGACTATGTCAAGTTCGCCACCCTTTTTAGAAAACTCGATAAGATAAGATTTGACAGATACTACTTTTCTGAAAAAAACATGCCTATTGCTATAGAGAATGATAATCTTATGATTGTACTTATGCCTTTAGTAATTGGTTGAACATGACACGAAAACAAATAAAAAAACTAAAACGGATTTTAAAAGCTAAAAAAAGAAATTTGAATTTAAAGGATAAAAAATGACATTATTGCCAATTACACAGCAGCAGTATTTTGAAGGACTACAGAAATATTTATATATGCTACGCAATTTAAAAAATATTGAAGAATATAACAGACTAGAGAAAACATATGGTAAATTATTTGAAAATAGATATTGTACTAATGGAAACTTTATTGGCTCTACGATTATTGGGGCATTGCATAAAATAATACAAGAAGAAAAACAAGCTATTTTAGCTAATGAAGTATATTCAATATATAATAGACCATTTAATAATGAGCAAACATTAATAGACAGATTGACAAATAGAAGAAAGGAGAAGAAATGATTAGGTTTTTAAAATGGTTATTTACGGGGGATGGACATATCCATAAATGGAAAATATTCTCTAAGGAAAACCTTTACAGAGGAGATAAGGATATTGTAGGACATGAATATATTTTACAATGTGAAAAGTGTGGTGATATAAAATCATATAGAAGTTTATTGTGAAAGAGCTCATTTTATATAAGACATTATTTTTCATATTCTTTTTTCTTCTTTTATATATAATAGGAGTAGGATTATTAACTACTAAAAAAGGAGAACAAAACATTAAAACAATAGTTAACTATTTTAATGAGTTTGACAAACGACAAAGGACAATTGATGATTAGAGAAAAGCTATATACAGCACAAATATCTAATATTCTTAATAAAAAAAGAAGTAAAGTTATGTTGTTTGATTTATACGATAGTTTTGATATTTTGATTAGAGATCACGTTTGGGTAAAGCGTAGCGAACAGTTAAATAAGTTTCTATGGAGAAAACACACCATTAGATTTTGTGCAACTGAATTTTTATACGGAAAAGCAAATGGCAAAAAGACAGGAATAAAACACCTAAAAAGTATTCATATCATAAAGGATAAATAATGAAAGATCTACCACAATGGTTAAATAAAAAATCCTGGACTGAGTGGATACAGTTTAGAAAAGAACTACGAAAACCACTAAAGCCGACAACTATAAAGCTACAGCTTAAAATGCTTGAACAACACAAAGAAAATCATATAGAGATAATTGAAACTTCTATACAAAATGGATGGCAGGGATTATTCGCTAAAAAAGCAAGATGCTATCCACAAAAAGAAGTAGAAGTCGGTTCTATTGAATGGCAAATGCAACAACAAAGGGAGGTGATAGATGTTACCATTGAGAATAGCTAACCTTATGGGCTTAGATACTAAGTCAGCACAGCATGGTGCGGCAATCACAGAAGCACTACACAACATAGAGGACACAGAAGCCTTTTATCAATTCCTATCCGACAAAAAGAATGGCATAGAATATGAAACAAAACCTGAAAGGCTTTTAACTTTGGCACGAATGTATAAAAAGTTGCAAGAGAGAGCCAAACTGCCAAACGAAACAGCGATGAACTTCTCAAAGCAACTCATGCTCAAAGTCGAACAAGCCAGGACATACATAAAGAACCAAATCGAGCAAGGCAACGAAAGACCGTTTTCATCTTTGACTGTAGATGGACATAAGTTTTTTACGGATAAGGAGATAAAGGCACTTTCAGGGATTGGTAGATCAAGCGTGATAATTGAGCTTAGCGAACAACACAAATTAGAGGATAGTTTGACTGAATTGTTTTTGAGCAAGTTTATAGCCAAATCAAAACACGAGTCCTTAACATCAGGGCAGCAGAGAGTTAAAAAATTAGTGGAGGTGGTGACATGAACCCATCAAACAGACTAGCAACACTAATAGCCAAAACAGAGATGGGGATAGCGACGAGTTTAGAGAAATATGAACTGTGGCTGATTAGGAATAATTTAATAAGGAGATGAGATGAAAATACTTGAATTATTCGCAGGCTCTCGCTCAATAGGCAAAACTGCTAAAGCCATGGGACATGAAGTATTTAGTATAGACATACAAGATTTTAAAGGTATCGATCTCACTAAAGATATTGAATTTGTAATCCCGGAGGATATTCCGTTCATCCCGGATATGATATGGGCTTCTCCGCCTTGTACAACTTATTCAATAGCTGCAATCTCTCATCATCGTGATGGACAAATAGCAAAGAGCGAATTTGCAAAGAAGAGCGATAGATTAGTTTTGAACACCTTAAAACTCATTAAGCATTTTGATTGTATCTACTACATAGAAAACCCAAGAGGAATGATGAGGAAGATGGATTTTATGAAACATCTACCAAGAACAACAGTTACTTATTGCAGTTATGATGATATACGAATGAAGCCTACAGATATTTGGAGCAACAATCTTATAAGTCTGTTTAATCAGAACGGATGGCAGCCTAGACAAATGTGCTTTAATGGAAATAGAGATTGTCATCATGAAGTAGCACCAAGAGGAAGTCGAACTGGAACACAAGGATTAAAATGTGCATATACGCGATCAAAAATACCTAATGAATTATGTGTGGAAATAATAGAGAATACTGCAAAGATTTTAATATCCACCTAAGCCTAGTTTGATACAATATAAAAGGTGTGGCACTCGCCACTAACCAAGAACTTTTAAAGATGTTGTTTCTTCCTCCTAAAGCAGGACAACATCATCTTTAAGAGGCATAAGACTTTAGGAGGTCACTACATGAACAAAAAACAAGAAATTCAAAACAAAATAGACCACACAAAAAGACTACTATCTTCCTGTAATAGCAATATTGAGGATTATAAAGCAGATGCTAAGAGTTATG
>SOIK01000282.1 GCA_004377245.1 Sulfurovum sp.
AAAAAGAGTAGCAAATATCGCACACATCATCCTAATGTTTTAACGGTATTTTAGCGAAGTTTTTAAAGATGGGAAGAGAAATATGACAAATTGCGCCCTGACCAAAGGGAGGAAGTGCCCTTGGGGTACATACTATTGATGTAGCGTGGGCAGGAATGCGCCCTGAAAGAAGTGCCTTTAGGGTGCCACACTACAAATATATTAACGAAACATCTTTCCAAGCATATCCATAGCACCACTAGAACCACCTACTTGTCCAAGCATCTCATCTATGATAGAACCTTCTCCACCGGTTGCCTGATCTACCACTTGTGGAAGTGCATCAGCTAAAGCACCTTTTGCACTCTCTTCACTCAGTCCAAGCTGTGAAGCAAATGCAGAGATCTTATCTGAACCCAGTAAGTCTGTGATCTGATCTGAAGAGATAGACTTATTTTCTCCATTTCCCAACCAAGAACCTACGATCTCACCTAAACCATTTTGAGACAGACCACCCACGAGTGAAGCCAGGTCAAGTCCACCTTCATTGTTAGCTATCAAACCATTTAATGCATTAGCGATGTCACCAACATCCAGCCCTGTTGTTGCATCATCACTGTTACCTTGAATGAGTGAGCCACCTACTTTTAAAAGGTCCATTAAATCCATATCTTTTTCCTTTAATTTTTGATTAGTATATTATAATCTTTTCAATTACAAACATAACTGATAGATTAAAGAACTTATAGCTATAATTTTTTTCATTACAACTAGAGCTAGAGGGAAAATACTATCAAATACATAAACAATATCTTTCTTACGACTCTTATCGCGCTTTCCCTCACTTCAACAGTACAAGCAACTTCTAGAGATTTAATCATTGCACGTGCAGCTATTTATGGTACATTAGGGAGTTATATCTATATGTATCTTCAAGATGACAATAATTTTGCAGTACCTTTATCGCTTGATCTGCGGCACCCTAGTATTTCATTTTCGTATGGAAAAGAGTTTAGCGACAAGTCTGGAAGACATTTAGAAAACTATCAACTCTCTTTCGGTGCGGACTGGAAAAAACACTTATTGAGCATCAATATTTTACCCTAACAGGACATACAGAATTCAACATAAACAGATGGCACTCCACAAATAAATCTAGTCAAAACCGTGATGGGTTTATATATAGTATTACCCCTGTATTTACTTATACCTTTAAAAATGTAGATGTTTTGAATCACAATTTATACCTAGAGACAGGCATAGGGTTTGCTTTTATGGATAGTACCAAAATAGAAGATAGAGAGAAGTCAACACATTTTCAATTTACCGATAGCATAGGTCTAGGCTTCAAATCAAAATTATACCAAGTCGGATATAGGTTTACACACATATCGAACCTAGACATCGCCACACCAAACCCTAGTATAGACCTCCACCAAATCCAGATTAGCTATAAATTTTAAAATCTATCCTTTAATCCTACCTGAATTTATTTTCTTCCTTTATATTAAAAAACAAATTATGCCTCTTGAACTATTAATCTAAAAAATACCTCAAGCGAACTTGTGTACTGTAGTCATCTTTCTCTCCCAATGGTGCACCACCAAATGTAGTCTCTAGCATCAATTCATACTTTTTTGCAAATCTTGCAGATGCACCAAAAACAGCATAGCCAGTGTATTTGTCTGGCGTGGAAAACTCAACAATTGTGTGTTTAAATGGTTCTATATACTGTATCACACCACCTAACCAAAAAGATACACTTTCGTATGCCCCTTCTACACCGAGTTCTAACTTTCCACTACCACTTTTGTCTATGTTTGCCTTAATAGCTAAGTTATTATATACATTAAAGTTTTGATTTAATGCATACGAACCAGATATCCTACTCTGGAGACCAAAAGTAGTATGCGTTTCATCAGAAAAAGATAAATCATAACGAGGATTTCCAGTCAATGCATGTATAGCATTCTGTAAAACCTCTCCACCAAAATCACCACTATGAATGAGTTGAGCTCCAACAATCACTTCATACCCATAACCCATATGGTTTCCCGACACTAAGTCTCTTAAGTACCCTAAAGATAATGTATCTACACGTTCCCCATTTGCAATATGCCTTTGTGTATATGACTTCAAATCCATCTCATAAAATGCTTCACTATCTCTATAGCTTATGCCCAAAATTCCCGTAAGCAAATCATCTCCGGTCTTTACACCTGAAGTCTCTCCAAGAACATTTATGTCATTGCTGTGCGTAATACTTATAGATCTTCTGTCTTCTTTTATCGGACTAGCTAAGACAATGCTTGTTATCAGTAACATGCTCATAATTATTTTCATCATGTCTCTTCCCCCATCACAATAGCACTATTGAACCCTCTAACAGTTTTATCTTTTTCCCATCAACAAGTCCTGTTAAAGCACGTTTGAAATTTTTTTTACTCAAACCAAAAACTTTTTTGATCTCTTCAGCATCACTCTTATAGGTAAATGCCATCTCTCCATCATTTGCCTTAAGAAGTTCCAGTACTTTGCTTTGCCCTTCATCCACATTGGCTTTTTTGCCTATGGGTTGTAAAGAGAGGTCAAGTTTAAAATCTTTTCTTACTGTCTTAATGTAGGTCTTTTTACGGTCACCTATTTTGATATTTTCAAAGATCTCATTGTTAAAAAGCATACCTTCGTATTGATTATCTGCCACTACTTTATAGCCAAGTGGTGTTTTCGCCAAAACGATAACATCCAACTCTTTATTTTGGTGTAATCCTGTCATATCACGGTTAAAGTATTTACCTATCTTCTGTGTAGCAAACAAACGTCCTGTCTGTTCATCTAAACAGACACGCAAGATGTACTTTTTACCTATAGTAAAATACTCTTTTTGCTGTGAAAGTGGTACAAAAAGGTCTTTAGGCAGTCCCCAGTTTACAAATGCACCGTATGATTTGTAATCCACAACTGTAAAATATCCATACTCCCCTAACTTCGCATAAGGCATTTTCGTCGTAGCCACAGGACGATCTTCTGAATCTGTATAGACAAATACATCCAACAGTGACCCCATAGGCATTTCATCTTCCATGATATACACATTTGGAAGAAGTACTTCATTATAATCTTCTGCTATGAGGTAGTAACCAAAGTCTGTATCACGCTCTATCTTGAGGGTATTGACTTCACCGATGTTGATTTTTTTGTTTAGGATTTTTTCTGACATGTGTTGTTCCGTTATTTTGGTGTTTTATGATGTACTCACAATGTATAGTAACATTATAGCTTAATATGTATTATTTGGGAAATGGAAAGAGTTTATAGAGATGTAAAAAGCTTACTTCCCTACCCCCTCCAAATGCTTCGCAAAATCTTCAGGTGGAACAAACCCAGTCAAACTTTTCTCA
>SOIK01000110.1 GCA_004377245.1 Sulfurovum sp.
CTGAAAGCTCTTCTTTCTCTCCTTCGATGTGTAAAATCCTCTGAAGTTTTCCTTTTTGTTCATTGAAAAGTACCTGATACGTTTTGAGTGTTGCGATGGCATCATGGATATGTACATCGACTCTGTCCATCTCCTCTTTACAGTTACCCTTATGTGCAGTATATGCTTCTGCTTCTTCAAGCTGTTTGGTTGCAAAATGAAGATTTTTATTTCCTTTAATACTCACACGAATCGCATAGATAATCCCCATGACTGCGAGTACAGCAAAGAGTAGAAATGCTCCCCCAAGAAAGGTATCTGGCGCGGCACCAAAAAGTGTAGAGAACCAACCTAAAATAGTCGTCATCGTATCTGAAGTAGGTATCTTTGTCACATCAAGCGTTATACCTAGCTTTTCTGTTGCTAGATAAACCAAGCCTGCTAAAGTACCTACACCTCCTAATACAGATAAAAGAAAACCAGTAAATTTACCACTGGAAACATCTTGAAGCACAATAGGCTCCAGATCTTCTTTAGGTTCAAAGACAACACTGTCTTCTTCTATTGTCTCTTCAGAGTTGTCTGCATACCCCAACTCTAAAAGCAATGCCTCACTCTCATCAAGTCCACCCTCTTTTAAAGCTTTTTTAGCCTCCTCATAACCTTTAAGATCATCAGAGAGTAAAAGCTTACATTCTTCCATCTGCTCCTCTGCCTCTTGAACGATTATTTTTGCTTTCTCAACCAATAATTTAGCTGCATCATGTTTTTTCATGTTTTTGACTTGAGACATCACTGTTTCTTCGACTTCTTCAGCCTCTTCTTCTACTGCATCAACTTTTTCTTCTGCAATCTCTACTACTTCTTCCGCTTCAGAAGCATTTTCTTCTATTATTTCTGATATATCTTCTTGGACTTTATTTTCAAGATTTTCTACGATATCACTCTGTTCGTTCATCTTCTTATCCTTTCAAAATAATGGCTATACTCTATTTTAGCCAAATTTTTCATTATCTTTTTAATCTATATCAATATTTTACAACTCTTGGATATAATTCATTATATTTATATAGAGGAATTTTATGGGCATTTTAGTTGCACTTTTAGTCTTATCGGTACTTATCTTTTTTCATGAGTTAGGACACTTTACAGCTGCACGTTTTTTTGGTGTGCAGGTAGATGTCTTTAGCATAGGGTTTGGGAAAAAACTTTACTCAAAAATGATAGGAAAAACAGAATGGAGTATCTCTGCTATCCCGCTTGGCGGGTATGTCAAGATGAAGGGACAGGATGATACTGATCCTACTAAAGTAAGTGATGATGAGGACAGTTATAGCAACAAGAAACCTTGGCAACGCATCATCATTTTACTTGCTGGTCCTTTTGCCAATTTTCTTATGGCATTTTTGCTCTACTTGGCTATCTCCTATCTGGGTGTACCCAAACTACTGGCTTTTGTAGGTGAAGTAGGGAAAGATACTCCTGCATATCAGGCAGGACTACAAAAAGAAGATAAAATCGTTCAGATCAATGGTGACAACATTCTCTACTGGGAAAACATAGGTAAACATATCAATGAAAGCAAAGGTGATATTTCACTTGTTGTTGAACGAGACCAAACACTTATCACCCTACAGTTAAAACCTAAAGTCATTGATGATCAAAATATCTTTGGTGAAAAAATTACACGACGTATTATTGGGATTAGTCCTTTAGATAAACGGACAACCGTTCATTATGGTTTCATAGATGGTTTTGCATATGCTTGGGAAGAGACAAAAAAAGCAAGTCTTCTTATTTTTAAAAGTGTACAAAAACTCATTACAGGTGTCGTAAGTACAGATCAATTAGGTGGTATCATCACCATTGTAGATGTTACCGCTCAAGCTAGCTCTGCTGGGATTTTAGCCCTCTTGTTCTTTACTGCACTCATCTCGGTAAATTTAGGTGTACTTAACCTCCTGCCTATCCCTGCACTGGATGGAGGACACATCATGTTTAACCTCTATGAGATGGTGCGAGGTAAAGCACCTAGTGACAATGCCATGTACTACATCACACTTGTAGGCTGGGCGATGCTCATTAGTCTTATGCTATTAGGACTGTATAATGATGTCAATAGGCTTCTGGGATAATTTATATAGTAGATAATACAAATCAGTGTGCATTAATTTTTTAAAATTAAAGTTGAATCATAGCCGCAGCTATGGTGATACTTTCATTTTGGAAAAGTGATGTATAATGGCTTGTAGAATATGCTATATCAATTATGCAAAAAGCAAACTATGGGGAGGAAATTAATTATGCCAATACTAGATAAAGAACAACTAAGAGCAAATCTGGATGAAGTCATCTGGAACATTGAAGAAGCACGTATCACTGTGAGTGAACATCACATTGTGAAACTTGTGACTGTTGCCAAATATACTGAGTTGGAAAACATCAAAACACTCTATGAACTGGGTCAAAGAGCCTTTGGAGAAAACCAGGTACAACAACTCAAAGAGCGCATGACAGCCCTTGAAGAGCTTCCACTTGAGTGGCATATGATAGGCACATTGCAAAAAAACAAGATCAATAATCTCATAGACCTTCGCCCTGCTCTTATGCAGTCACTTGACAGTATAGAATTAGCACTTGCCTTGAATGATAAACTTACCAATAAAGGTCAGAACATGAACTGTTTATTACAAATAAATTCTGCCAATGAAGAGAGTAAGTCTGGTGTAAGTGCTGCACAAGCTATAGATATTTATCAAGAGATAAAAGAGACCTGTCCTCAAATAAATCTTAAAGGTGTGATGACCATTGGTGCACACACTGAAGATACTAAACTCATACAGCAAAGTTTTGAAACTACCCATACTATCTATGGGAAACTAGAAAAAGAGGGTGCTTCTGTTTGTTCTATGGGGATGAGTGGTGATTATGAGTTGGCTATAAAATGTGGGTCTAATTTAGTGAGAGTTGGATCGGCATTGTTTAAGTAAAGTGTAGCGTGGGCATTCTTGCCCACGACTCTCATACATGTTTTTTCATGGGCAAGAATGCCCACGCTACGTTACGAAGCCTTTTGCACTTCCTGACATTTACTACAAACCCCATAAAGATTTATCTGCTGCTTTCTTAAAGTAAAATTTTCTTGTTTTGTCATACTGTTAAATATATCATCAGCACTGCTACTATGTGGTTTGTCTTCCACTTCACCACACTCTGTACAAACCAAATGGATATGATCTTCTTTGGCAAGTTCATATTTTGGTTTTAATCCTGCGATAGGTACTTCAACTACAACACCTTTTTCTACCATCAAGATGATATTTTTGTAGATAGTAGCAAGAGAAAGAGATGGATGCACTTTAGCCACTTCATCATAGATAGCTTCTATCGCCATATGTCC
>SOIK01000179.1 GCA_004377245.1 Sulfurovum sp.
GTCCCTATAGAATTAGCTCATACTCAAAATATCACTTATGACATCACCATTGACAGACTACCACAACTCACTTTCGACACAAAAGTAGCCATCATCACTAACCCAACCGTAGCAGGATACCACCTTGATACACTTTTGGCACACATCAAGGCACCCCAACTTGATGTAGTAACCATTCCTGATGGGGAAGAGTATAAAAACCTTGAAACCATAGAAAACATCCTCAATGAACTCTTTGAACTTAAACTTGACAGAAAATCTCTTCTCATCGCCTTTGGTGGTGGGGTTATAGGTGATATGACAGGGTTTACTGCAAGTCTTTACCAAAGAGGGATAGACTTCATTCAGATCCCTACCACACTTCTTAGTCAAGTAGATGCAAGTGTCGGAGGCAAAACGGGTGTTAATAACAAATACGGGAAAAATCTCATCGGTGCATTTTATCAACCTAAAGCGGTGTATATAGACCCAGAGTTCTTAAAAACACTTCCTCCACGTGAATTTGCTGCAGGTATCGCTGAAATAGTAAAAATGGCTGTGATGTTTGATGAAGAGTACTTTAGATTTCTGCAAGAGGCTGACTTCTCTAACGAAGAGGTACTCAAAGAAGCTATACGTAAAAGTGTAGAGCTTAAAGCATGGGTGGTCAATCAAGATGAGAAAGAAGCTGGCATCCGTGCTGTACTAAACTACGGACACACTTTTGGACATGTGGTCGAAAATGAGACAAACTATACCACTTACCTACACGGTGAAGCTGTAGCCATAGGGATGGTGATGGCAAATGCATTGGCTGTAGAGCTTGGACTGTTTACCGAAGAAGAAGCACAGAGCGTTAAAACACTTTTAGAAAAGTCATCACTGCCAACTCAATATGTTATTCAAGATGTCGATGATTTCTATGAACACTTCTTCCTCGATAAAAAAAGTGCAAATAACCGTATCAAATTTATCTTACCTAACGGAATCGGGCATTATAAAGTGGTCTCAGACATAGATGAAGCAGTTGTTAAAAAAGTATTACGCGGATTTGGCGGATTTGGAGGGGAAGGATGATAAGGGTTTTACTATTTACGTCACTTTTTTTTACTACTTTAGCATTTGCTACTCCACAAGTAGAGCAAAATAGTACTACCTCCACCACAGAAGAACAAAACAGTTCAACTGGTCAAGCACATATCATACAGAACACTCAGAAGCAGCAGGAGCTATTGGCCCATAAAGAAGATCTAGACAAAGAGCTTATCGATAATAATATCTGGTCAAAAATTTATAGTAATTACCATACCTACAAGGAACTCAAAAAGCAGAAAGAGGTACTTGATAATAAAATAAATAATTTAGCCAGAAAGCATAAACGTACGAAAGATGAGAATGAAGTACTTGAAAATGCAAGAAATGAGAAGTCTATACTTACAGGAAAGCTTCAACTGCTTCAAGAGTATGAAAAAGATCCTTTTAAAAAGCTTCTTACCCCACCTGCTATTGAAGAAGTACCTTCTGTAGGAAACCCTTTTGCTGTTATCTCTGCACTTTCCTATCAGAAAAAACTTAACTCAGATCAAAAAGAATACGATAACAGGTATCAATCCATTCAGCATGTTATGAAAAAACTCAAAGAGAAACGAGGTATACTTCAAAAACTTCTTCTTAGTGATACAAATAATACAGACTACATGGCAGAACTTTTAGATACACAAGAGCAGATCAAAACATTTACCCCTGTTATTGAAATCTTTAAAACCACACAAAATGTCTATACCAAAAAAATAGATGAGATCAAACTCAATCTAAAAATTGACATCAAAAGAGAGCTGGAAAAAACGATCAACATAGGGGCGATCATCCTCTTTTTTATTTTATTGCTCTTGCTTGTTAAATATCTTGTGCGTCGCTATATGTTAGACGTTGACCGTTATTATACGATCAACAAAGCATTGAACATTACTTTCTTTACATTACTTCTTCTTACGCTACTGTTCGCATATATTGAAAACGTAAGTTACCTTGTGGCTATCCTTGGATTTGCTTCTGCCGGTATTGCCATCGCGATGAAAGACTGGTTCATGTCTCTTATGGGCTGGTTTGTCATTATGATTGGCGGGGCTATCCATGTAGGAGATCGTGTTAAGTTTGTGAGAGAGGGTGTTGAGTATGTAGGGGATATCGTAGATATCTCACTACTTCGCATGACGTTGCAAGAGGACATAACTCTTACTACCTATATGCACAACCGAAGAGCAGGGCGTATCATCTTCATTCCAAACAACTTCATATTTACTGATATGGTAGCCAATTATGCACATGCAGGACTTAAAACTGTATGGGATGGGATAGACTTTATGGTGACATTTGACTCCAATATCCAAAAAGCCTCTTCCATCGCCAAAGAGGTAACAAAGAAATACTCTAAAGGATATACAGACATTACAAGAAAACAGCTCAACAAGCTTAGAAGTCGATACAGTATGAAAAATACCAATGTTGAACCACGTATCTTCACCTTTATAGAGCCGTATGGTATGAAGATCAGTGCTTGGTATCATACCAATGCCTATGCTACACTTACTCTAAGAAGTACAATTTCTGCAGAGATCATTGAGCGTATACAGAAAGAAGATGATATCTTCCTAGCATTTCCTACACAGTCTATCTATATCGATAAAGATGTTCGTAAACCACCTAAGGAACTTGAAGATATACCAACAGGAGAAGCGTAAGTGATAAGAATTAAAATTCAATGCAGTGAGGCACTAAATGCCGAATCGTAAGAAGGTTTACTTTAAAACCTTTGGGTGCAGAACCAATCAGTTCGATACCCAAGTGATGATGTCCAAATTACGTGAATTTGAACTCTCCGAAGATGAGAGTAGCAGTGATATCATTGTCGTGAACTCATGTACGGTTACCAACGGTGCAGACTCTTCTGTACGTAACTACATCTCCTCTATGAAACGTAAAAATCCTGATGCCAAGGTAGTTTTAGCAGGCTGTGGTTCACACTCCAAGGGGGAAGCTCTTTTTGAAGATAAAAAGGTCTTTGGTGTTATGGGGCACTCTGAAAAAGAGAAGATCAACGAGATACTTAAGATCGATGAGCCTTTTTATCAGATAGGTGACCTTAAACATATCGACTCTACCATTGTTGAAGAGTTCGTAGGTAAAAGCAGGGCATTTATCAAGATTCAAGAGGGGTGTGACTTTAGATGCTCTTACTGTATCATCCCTGCTGTTCGTGGAGATGCCCGCTCCCATAGAGAAGAGACTATCTTGGAGCAGATCACCAAACTCGCAGCCAATGGTTTTGGAGAGTTCATCCTTACAGGAACCAATGTAGGAAGTTA
>SOIK01000251.1 GCA_004377245.1 Sulfurovum sp.
ACTAACTCATAGGAGAGTTGGAAAGGTTGTTCTTTATAGTGTATCTCTTTAGATGCCATAGTTCACCATTAAAATAATTTAAGATATTTTATCATAATGGCACTTATAGGCTTAATCGAGATACTTATCTTCTTTCATCGATTTCTCTTCAATATACTCTCTGTAGAGCATTGCCAGACCTAAAGTAGCAATGACAATAACAGCAGCAGTGATCGTGATCTTGATAAAGGTACTCCATGAAACGACAGTTCCCCACAGTTGAATCAATGCAAAAATAGCATAAAGAACCAATACAACCCCCGTAATGATACTTGCTAGTTTCATCGCTTTCATGACACACTCCTTTTCATTATGACAACATACCCTTCTCGTTTAAAAAAGAGTAACATACGACGAATATCTTTCTCCATCGTAACAACTTCCCAGCCATCTCTGGCATTGGCATTGAGGAATTCAGAGAAGCGTACAGGATTGATCTTTGACTGCCCCAAAAGAAGTGAACCAAGCATCCCCTCTTGATAGATCACTGCTTTATATTCTGTCATCTCACTTCCTTGCTAAAAGTTCAACTTCTGCGACTTGTCAAATCCATATATATCATTAAATACTAACAAGTTCCCACACTCATCTACATACGTTGTTAAGTATGAAGTATGCACAGGTAACCTCTTATCTAATCCCATATGGTGTGTTTTTAAACTGTCATACCACCCTTTTACTTGTTCAGGACTTTGAGATGTATAATTTTCTGAGATGTGTCTTAACATAGCCACTGGCTTCTCAAGTCTCACGCATCCATGGCTGTAAGTACGTACTTTACGTTTAAAGAGACTTTTTGACTGTGTGTCATGCATATATACAGAGTGTTTATTAGGGAAGATGAACTTTACACGCCCCAAACCATTGCGTTTAGACGGCACTTCTATGAACTTATAAGTCATCTCTTTTTTTCCCTTTTCTTCTATCAAATAAGCTTCCCA
Organism: Sulfurovum sp.; assembly: GCA_004377245.1. Taxonomy (GTDB): domain Bacteria; phylum Campylobacterota; class Campylobacteria; order Campylobacterales; family Sulfurovaceae; genus Sulfurovum. The sequence goes on from SOIK01000251.1 coordinate 981, forward strand.
ATCTATCGAATCTTTACTTATTGCTGCAGAATTAAGGTCATAAGACTTACGTATTACCATATTTTTTCGAGCTAAATAGCCTGGATCCTTTAACATTTTTGGGATAACTTCATTTCTAGCGATACTATCTGGAACACCCCATTGAGGGTTTAACGTTACATATTGCAGGTCAGCACTAAATATAGGTGTTTGCATACGCCTCTTACCTACTACAACCGCCATAGCCACTGCTGTTTTTTTCTTCTCAATGATACGAACAACATACTCGGGTATATTTACCAAAGCATAATTTTCTCCAAAACCTGACTTCATTAACTTCACTCTTTCTATGTTAAGACGAAGTTTACGAAGAGTACTTGCTGAAGTGTTATGGTCTCCCTTTAAAAGAGTATATCTTCTCATAAGGTCAAAAAACTGATCATACTCAGGAACATAAGGTTTTAATATCTGTTCTATACTCTGACCGGCTCTAAGCTTCATCATGATACTAGAGGCTTTCGCATCTTGTAGATATGTCTCATAATGTGTTTCTATCTTTCTCTCTTTCTTGGCATCCTGAGAAGCTTTAAAGCTTTGAAGATCTATACATCCATTGGCAAGATTTTGCGTATATGATACAAGTAACTTACTCATAAGTTTAGAGTTTTCACTCTGCTTTACTTTTTTATAAAGTGCCTGTTGATTACAGATAGAAGCATATTTATCGGTTTCCAATATCTTTAAAAACTCATCTTTTTGCGATGGTTTCCACCCTTCAGCATCTGGTGTATCTACACATCCACTTAACAAAACAGCAAACGCTATCGCCAGTAAAACTTTTATCCTCATATTTATCCCCCCCTCATTTATTTTATACTTTTTGAACATACATAAGCACTTGAAAATGCCCATTGAAAATTATATCCCCCAAGTCTCCCCGTAACATCTAACACTTCACCGATAAAATAGAGTCCATCTACCTTACGACTCATCATCGTACGTGCATCCACTTCATCTGTACAAACACCACCCTTTGTCACCTCTGCTTTTGAGTAACCAAAAGTCCCTGCAGGTGCAAAAGTATAGTAATTGAGTGATTGAAGTAGTGCTAATTCATCTGACGTTAATTTAGACCCCATTTTATCTTCGATACTAAATTGTAGCAAAAATGCCTTAGTAACACGTTTTGGCATAGGTAAAAGTGAACTTATCTGTTTTTTACTTCCCTTTAAGGAGTTCCATAAAAACCCCGGTAAAAAATCTATCTCTAGTTTCCCTTTTTCCCAATAAAGAGAAGCATCCAACACAGCAGGTCCACTCAGCCCTTTATGTGCGAACAAAAGTGCTCCCTTACAAACTTCATCCCCTATTTTTATCTCTACTTCTGTAGAGACACCACTGAGCTCCTTAAAAAAGAACTGCTCTTTTTGTACTGTAAAACCTACTAAACCTGGTGCTGTTTTAATCACACTATGTCCAAAATGTTCAGCAATTTCATACCCGATCGCACTTGCTCCAAGCTTAGGAAAACTCAAACCTCCTGATGCTATGACAACTGCATGTGCTGTAACTGTCCGTTTATCTGTTTTCACATAAAAAACTTCATCTCTTTTAGATACATCCAGCACTTTTTCATTTGTAAGTATCTTCTGTTTTTTACTCTCTTTAAGAAAAATATCCAGAAGTTCTTTTGCTGAATCTTTACAAAAGTATTGAGTCTCTTTTCGAAGAACCGGTAGAAGGTTCTGTCTCTCAAGCCATCTTAAAAGTGCTTTTTCATTAAAACTTTTCAATGCATGTTGTATAAATGCTTTATCACCAAGAAAATACTGCGTTCCCATAAGCTCATTGGTGATATTACATTTTCCCCCACCTGAGACCAGAATTTTAGCTCCCGGTTTGGCATTACTTTCTATAACAGTTGCAGTATTTTTTGGAAGCAAAGAAGCCAGCATCAATGCACTTGCCCCTCCTCCTATGATTATTGTCTCATGATTCATGATGCAATTATAGCTGACTAGAACAACTACATAGATAATACTTGTTGGTCACGAAGTCTATTTTTCTCTTTACATATGATATAATACAAAAAAGGGAGGTTGAGAAATACGTGTTAAAGTTCTTATTTATCTTTTCTATTCTCTTATCATTTGCTTATAGCAACCTCTTTATCATTACTGATAAAAAAGGCAAAATAGTTCATAGCAAAGCGCTTAAACAGACAAATAATGCCTCCATTACCCAAAAAGCAACAGAATACTCATTTCAAGCCATTTATGATGAACTCCACCGTGCAGAAAACCTTGCACGTATGGCAGCTGCTGCAAGAAAAAGAGCCGAACGTATAGCCAAAGCTCAACAAGCAGCAAAAAAAG
>SOIK01000030.1 GCA_004377245.1 Sulfurovum sp.
TGTTCTGTGCATCCATCGCTACAACATAGTCAAAGTGCTCTATATCTTGTTTTGTAATAGGTCTTGATCTTTGTTGACTGATGTCTACCTCATTTTGTCTCCTCATCTATCCATTTCAGATAGTTGTGATTGCCATTAAGAATAGGTGTCATGATGATCTCAGGTACTTCATAAGAGTGTAATGCTTCTATTTGAACTTTAACTTCTTCAAAAAGTGAAGCTTTGGTTTTCATTTGTAGAAGTATCTCTTCAGTTGTCTCTAAAGTCCCATTCCAATGATATTTGCTTTGTATAGAGTGGCTTTGCACACATGCTACTAGATGATTTTGAAGCAGGGTAGTGCTGATTTGATCGGCAATGTTTTCATCGTCTATCGTTGTGGTGATGATACAGTAGTTTCTTGTTTTCATAGAGACTATTTTAGCAAATTTAGTATAATTTGTTATGAAAGAGAAATTTTTCCTCAAAGATGAACTTTTTAATTTTATGCTAGTATAGTCTTTGAATTACTACCACATTATTTACCCAGTGTGGTAATCAATTAAAGGAGAAATGATGACCAATGATTTTACAAAAGCCATGGATTTTAGACATGCCTGCAAAGTGTTTGATGAGAGTAAAAAGATAGATGATGAAGAGATACGTTACATCTTGGAAGCAGGGCGAAAGTCACCTTCTGCTTTTGGGATGGAAGGTTGGAAGTTTTTAGTCATTACAAATGAAGCACTAAAAGAGCAGTTACGCCCTGCCTGTTGGAACCAGGTACAGATAACTTCTTGTTCCCATTTGGTTGTGGTTTTAGCCGCCATAGAAAATGTGAAACCAGAAAGTGGCATACCTGCTAAACGATTTGCCAGACGCCCATTATCAAAAGAACAATTAGACGGATATATCAACCTCTATTCAAATCATCTCAAAGAGACGCTCAGTACAGATAAAAATACCTATGCATGGACAGCCAGACAGTCTTACATCGCACTGGGCAACATGATGACAGCTGCAGCTTTTGTGGGTATAGACTCTTGTCCTATAGAGGGGTTTGAGAAAGAGAAAGTTGAAGATATTTTAGCGTTAGATACAAGTAAGTATCAAGTCGCTGCATTTTTACCTTTTGGATATAGGGTAAATGAGCAGTCTACGCAGTTAAGATTGCCTTTTGATGAAGTGGTAGAGTTTATCTCTTAATGTTCGAGATAGCAGAGTACATCGGTATCATCGCCTTTGCCATCTCTGGGTTTTTTGTTGCTGTGAGAAGCAAGTTGGATTTCCTTGGGGTTTTGATATCGGTCTTTTTAACAGCACTTGGTGGTGGTATCATCAGAGATATTGTTGTGGACAAAACACCGTACACTTTTACCCATAATCCCCCTGCGATCATTATCATCACAGTGATGATACTTCTTATACTCTTTAAATTTCACAAGAGAGACAGCATAGAGAATAAACCACTGTTCATCGTCAGTGATTCCATAGGGCTTATCTCTTTTAGTATCACAGGAGCACTTATAGCCATCGAACAGGAGTTGAACCTCACAGGAGTGTTAGCCTTGTCCTTTGTGACGGCTGTGGGTGGAGGTATCATCAGAGATGTCATCATCAACGAAATCCCATTTGTTTTTAAGACAGGGTTTTATGGCACGATAGCGTTATTGATAGGGATGAGTTTATATATGTTAAACTTACTGGATATGATGCACTTTTATCCTATAGCCATCATATTTGTTCTGGGTATTGTACTTAGGGTTGTAGCATATTATAAAAAATGGTCGATTCCCCTGATCCAAAGTAAAGCGTATGAACATTAGAAAATATTTTATGGCACAAGGAACATATTTTGATCACACACAAACAGTTTGATAACGGCTTTAAATACATAGAGATTGAGAACAACCAGGCAGAAGCCAAGATAGCCTTGCAAGGTGCACATCTGTTTCATTATAAAGTGAAGGACAAACCTTCTTTGTTGTGGTTAAGTGAGGCGGCTTATTTTGAAGAGGGTAAAGCGATTAGAGGTGGCATTCCTGTCTGCTTTCCATGGTTTGGAAAAAACAAAGATAATCCCAGCCTTCCACAACATGGTTTTGCACGTACACAGGTTTGGACGGTTGTTTTAGAAGAAGAGACTGGTGAGGGTACAACCCATATTCGACTGCAACTCAAACCCAATGCCTATACTTTAGCGCAGTGGGCATATCTCTTTGATGTGACTCTCGATATTACGATCGGGCATAAACTAAGCATAGCTCTGAGTGTAACCAATACAGATACAAAACCGTTCGAGATCAGTACAGCATTACATACGTATTTTAATGTTTCAAATATTGATAATATTTCCATAAAAGGGTTAGACAATAAGGCTTATTACGATGCTTTAGAGGAAAAAACCTCTATTCAACATGGTGACATTTTCATACAGGAAGAGGTAGATAGAGTCTATTCGTATCCTTCTGAAACAATTACTTTGTTTGATGGGGATGCAAAAGTAAATCTACAACAAGAAGGTTCAAACTCACTAGTCGTTTGGAATCCCTGGATAGAAAAGTCAAAGCAAATGAGTGATATGACTGAAGATGGCTATAGAACTATGGTATGTTTAGAGACGAGCAATGCCCGGGAAGACTCAAGAGTATTGAAGCCAAATGAATCACATGTATTGAAAGCTGTAGTATCACAAGAGATAGACACTACCGTCAAATACTAGAGTATGTATATGTATTGCACAATATGTTGCTATGATGAATCATAAGTTTAAGGAGTAAAAGATGTTTATGGTACAAAAAAATGAGGCACAAAAAGAGCGACTAGAGAAGATACTAAAAAAAGTAAAGCTAGTTTATGGTGCTGTGCCGCCACAGATGGAATTTTTAGGGAGTATAGAGGCTGACTACTTGGAAGAGTTTTTAAACACAGTACTGCGTATAGTAAAACATCCTCATATAGAGCCAGACTTGTTTGGGTTTATACGACTTCATGTGGCGTTTAAAGAGGAGTACCCTTACTGTAAGATGTTCAACACAAAGTTTTTACTAGCCAAAGGATATACCCAGGAACAATTAGACAAAGCTATAGCAAATATAGGTGCTGTTCCTTTTGATGAGAAGCATCAGGTTTTGGCAAGTAAAGCTATCAAGGCTATCTATGAGAGTAAATTATTTACTAAAGAGGATTTTGATGCACTTTACATCTTGGGATGGACACAAAAAGATGTATTTGATGCCATAGAGCATGCAGGGACTATCTTTAGAAATGGAAGAATACTGACGGCGTATGCCATCAAAGGATAATCATGCAAGTTACTGACATCCCTTTGCTAAACATATAGGCATA
>SOIK01000237.1 GCA_004377245.1 Sulfurovum sp.
TTTTTTCTTAAACCATGAAAACTCTTCTTTTAGTTTCTCTGGTGCTTCTTCCAATATCTGAACCAACCCTTCTACACCAAACTCTTCTATAATTTTCTCTGATTTCTTTTTACCGATCCCCTCTACAGACGTTAAGATCTTTTTCATCTTTTTCTCTGTCAAGATAACAGCAGACTCTTCACTCTCATCAGTAGAAGCTTCAACATTTCTCTCTTGAGGATTGCTCTTAGCATGTACTTTTCTCACGCTTTTACCATAATTGTCTTGGAAGTTCCACTTTTCACTTGGCCACTCTTCTTTTTTTCTATCTTCCGTAAGAAGCATAGGATAAAGCGCATCGAGTTCATGCAGGTACATCTCACCTTCTTCAGTTTCTCTTGTTTTTTTATCAAGGAAATATGCGCCATCATAACTAGGTGTATATTTTCCAAACGTAATGTAACGGAGTGTTCTAAGCACTGAAGGATCCATTTTTCCAAGCTCTTCCCAGTTATAAAGAGGAATGTTTGGCTTAGGGAATCTACCATTAGAGAATTTCCACATGAGGTACTGACCTATCCAGTCTCTAATATATGGGAATGCAGCAAATGCCGTCGCACACTCTAAGATACGATACTTACCATCAGCACCTACAGCTACGTCACATGCCCAATACTCAGCGTTGGCATCTTTTGAGACTTTTACCGCAAGATCAAGTAACTCTTTAGGTACATCCATGTAGTCCATGCTTCCACCTTGAGAAGTGTTGGTCAACCACTCACCCTCTGGTGCTCTTCTCCAGAATGCACACACAGGCTTATGTCCTATGAGCATTACACGGACATCTGCTTCCATAGGAACAAAGTCCTGGAAGTATGCAGGTTGGTATTTTTTCTGAGCCAAGAGGTTTCTAGCTTCTTGCTTAGAATCTACCTTATGTACAAAGTAACCACCATAGTTTGAAGGGCCATAACTCTTTTTAATGATTTTAGGGTACTCAGTCTCTTCTATAAAAGCATCTGCTTTCTCTTTATCATAATGAATGTATGTTTTAGGGATAGGAATATCATACTTCCAGGCAAAACGTGTTACATTCTCTTTAGACTTGTTAGAGAACTGTGTATCCATAGAAGGGATGAACTGTACATTTGGAAGTTCTCTTGCGATCTCTCTAAATGTCTCATACGCTGTTGCAGGGATATTACCTATAAGGATATCGATCTTTTTACGTTTGACTTCTTTTATAAAACGATCTTTATCATTTTTCCAGTGGTATGTCACAGTTTCTATTTTATCCGGCCAACCTCTGAAGTTTGACTTGTCAAAAAATCTCAATACATAATCAAGATAGAGCATCCCTATTTTTGGTAGTTTTTCTTTTGTTTTCTTTTTTGCCATCGTTATAACCCTTGTAAAATTATTATCTTGCATCTCGTCATCCTCAGCTTGCACCCCAAGGGCATTTCCTTCGGGCACTGGGGATCCACAATTCGCATAAAATTCCAGCTCTAGATCCCCGTGTTATTGAAATGTATACCTTTAGGTACAAGCACGAGGATGACGAACACTCTTATTTTTTAGCTGTTTTTCTATCGATCATATCTACGATCAAGTCGATCTTTTTCTTGTTAAAATCCAGTCCCATTTTTTCTTGCTCCGGTGTCGCAAATGCCGGTATGCCGTTTACTTCAAGTACTATATACTCTTCTCTCTCCAAATCATAGATGATATCCACACCTGCGATATCTGTACCACATATCTTCGCTGCTTTTTTTGCTAAAGCAACAACATCATCATCTGGTTCACGTAAAAAGACTGAACCTCCACTCGTAACGTTTGTGCGCCAGTCTGTTTTACTTGCTCTACGTCCATAACATCCTACAAACTCACCATCTACGATGTCTATACGAAAATCAGTGTTATCATACTTTACAAACTTTTCAACATAGAAGAATCTCAAGTCCATCTGGTTAAGGAATGGTAAAAGTGTATCAAGTGTCGCTTCACTCTCTATCTTGGTAAGTCCTACGCCACCCCAGCCATCCGTTGGCTTATAGACCATCTTATTCCATTTTTTGATGATCGATTTAAGATGTTTACCATCATCTCTATGACAGAGTTTGAACTCAGGTGTAGCTATGCCATGTTGTTGCAATAAGAATGACGTTTGAAACTTATCTTCCGTCAGAGCAAAAGACTCATACGAATTTATCATAGGCATTACACGGTTAAGTGCCTGATAGAGAAACATTTGGTACTGTGTCTGCTCTCCAGCATTGTAAGAGAAGAAGAGGTCAAGTTCATCGACTTTTACTTTATTATGATTATGAATGATATGTCCATTCTTCGCCACTGCATGACGTAGATTAATATCGGTAATCGTTTTGATACCTCTATTTTTAAGCTTTTTGACAATCTTCTTTTGAATCTTATCTCCACCACCATTACTATAGTGCCACATACCGATTTTTCTTTCCATACCCTCTCCCCATTTCGATAAGTTTAATCTTTTATTTTACTATATTTTACTAAAATATCTTCAGAGAAAAAATCAAAAATACCCCTATTTAGAGGATAAAATGAGTAAACAAAACTTTGATGAACTAAAAGAGATCATAGAGATCAACTCTTGGACAAAAAATAAAGAGGGTGTTGACAGAAATGGTGAGATATTTGCCTACTGGATGGAAGCCTTGGACTATAAACTCACACGCTACCCAAGAGAAGAGATAGGAGACCATCTTCACCTTACCTCTTCACATAGAGAAGGGAAAAAACTACTTCTACTAGGACATTTAGATACTGTTTTCCCGCCAGAAGCCTTTGAAAAGTTCACAGAAGATGAAGAGTGGATCTACGGTCCGGGTGTATGTGACATGAAAGGGGGCAACTATGTAGCCCTCGAAGCACTCAGAAATGCTTACCACACATACGGTGAAATACATAACATTGATTTCCTACTGGTCAGCGATGAAGAGACTGGGAGTGATGACAGCAAACATCTCTCAGCCAAACTTGCAAAAGAGTATGACTACTGTATGGTCTTTGAGGCTGCAGGTGTTCATGATGAAGTAGTCACTGGACGAAAAGGTGTTGGTACTTTCTTCATAGACATTGAAGGCATAGCAGCACATGCTGGGAACAACTACAGCAAAGGAGCCGATGCCAACCTCGAAGCAGCACACAAACTCACTCAACTGGTAGCATTAACAGATCTGGAGAAAGAGACCACAGTCAATGTAGGAAAACTCACTGGCGGTATAGGTGCCAACACCATCTCTCCTCACGCACACCTTACGTTTGAGTTACGCTACACCAACACAGATGAAAGAGACAGAGT
>SOIK01000128.1 GCA_004377245.1 Sulfurovum sp.
TCATATAGGACCAATTTTTGGCTACTTTGAAGTCGTTGCACTGATGTTCTTACTTTCTACTGGTTCATATATGATTACAGACTATGGTCTTATAGAGCTTCTATTTACAGACTATCACTCAGAAGTCATAGACTCTTTACGCATAAAGCTTTGGTTGGTACTGATACTCTTGATCGCAACAGTCATTCACTTTGTCATTGCCCTTAAGACTAACACTAAAGAGCGTACACGCATGCAACACCTTATCTCTCGTGCTTCATCGATGCTTATTTTCTTTTTGAATCTTTTTGTGTTGCATTATGCAATGGTGATTAGGGATATTTTGTAACGGGGTCGCAGATTGAACATCCGCGTGTGGGTTTTTATTGGTGTGCTATGTTTTGTTATATGTACCGTGCTATTCTGGTACACCAAAACAACGGCAGGGATCGGAGAAATTGGTTGAATTTTTTTATCTCTTGATCGAAAAATTAAAGCTGTGTCCCCTGTGATGTCAGCAGCCAAGTCGGCAAGGCTTTTATTAAAAATGAAATTTAATACCAGACCCTTAAGAATTGATCTGCCTCATGCCGGTAGAGAAATCTTCACGGCTGTTTTTCCAGAAGCAGGTGGCAATGGTTATTCATCAGGCAGTGTGAAAGTATGGTGAAATGATACAGTTTTGATGTTTCACATACGACTTTTAAAAACTTCTTTTTATCCTCATTATCCAACAACACATCCCTGCTCTCGACTCCGCGATTAAAGATATGGTAAAATTCCGGTGTTTCTACTCTTGGTCTTCTGGCCATCGGTGCTCTTTTGAATAATAATATTGGGTGTAAATGATAGTATAAGATGGTTAAAGGTTAAAACTTGACCCCTTATTCATCTGGAGGAGCAAGAGGAAATTAAGGAATAAATTGAGATAATGAAGGAAGAGTTGGAGGCTGCCGAGGAAGTGTTCAGGAAGCTGGGAAAGTCTAAATGATGAAAATTAAAGGCTATTTTGCCTAAAAACGTTGGAAAGGATTTACAAATGAAAATGTTAACGATGTTTCGGATAGCTGCGGCTTTCCTTTTGATTTGTTCTACATCTTGGGCCGAATCTCCGGTTGAAAAAGGAGAGAAGTTATTCAATGAATACGGCTGCACAGGCTGCCACATCCATGGCAAATCATGGAGTGCCCCGGATCTCACGAGGATTGCCGCTTACTATACCAAGGAGCGGCTCATTGACTATATCGTAAACACCAAAAAACACTATAATGATCCCATTGTAAAGACGATGGCAGAAAAATACAACCGCTATATGGGCGACCTTAATGTCGAGCGCAAGGATGCAGAAGCCATCTATGAATATCTGAAATCGCTGGCTATCAAAGGAAAAAAGCGGAAGATTTTCAAGCAATAGAAAACAAAAAGGGTAGGAATGTCCGCCACTTGCTCACAAGCAACTTTATAACGGTATTTCAAATTACACCATAGGAGTTGAAAGCGAAACTATTTTAAAAAATAGTATAGCACCTGAGTTTAACGGGTTAATGTCAAACTCACCAATAAAAAGCCGCTTGATCGATCACCGGTTCTTTCTCGTTCCACCTCTTATATAGACAAGGAACATGGTTTCCGTGGGAACGAGGGATGATTATAGCATAGTGGAAATTTATTTGCTAATTTGATTTATGTATGGATTACCATCGGGGACGATGGGAACCAGATAGAAGCAGTATTTTAGTATGTAGCGGATTGTAGTTCTCAAGGCTGAATGAGGCCGACAGAAGTTCCCTAAGTTTAGGTTTAAACATAAGCTCTTTACTCACTTTTTATATAATCGTTTAGTGTAAGATGGATTGTTCTATCTTATCTTATAGCAATTCGTTACTCTACATCTTGTACTGGTTTGTCTTCGTTTATTACATTGATTTAAGGCCATGCTTCGTGCATTAGAATAATTTGTAGACTCTGCCCATCCTGATGCTCTGACACTTTTTGCTGTACAGTGCCAAACATGTGTAGCTTTTTTTACTTTTTTCTTTTTAGGTTTTATTTTTGTTAATTTGATAGATTTTCGAATATCTTTCTCGAGTTCAATCGTTACACGTTTATCTTTATATCCTTTTTTCGATACTTTAATGGTGTAGGTACCTCTTTTAAGCCTTATGCCGTCCTTATAGACATCTTTTATATGAGCAATTTGTACCTTTGCGTTGGGTGGAGTGGGCAGAATGGTAAGAGAGTATCTTGGGATAGCAGCTTCTTCTCTTTTTCTCTCTTCTTCTCTGGCTTTAAATTGTTCCCATCTCTCTTTTCTAAGTTGTTTTTCTTTTAACCCTTCTTCAGACTGGTTGGACATAAGTAAGGCATCACGATAGTATTTTCCTGTATTTCCTGCCTTTTCAAGATATAGATTGATATATTTGAGAGATTTATTATAATCTTTAAGTTGAAGAGAATTTTTTCCATATTGAAAATAAAATTCATCGGGGAGTTCGATATCCAGTTGAACAATTTTTTCAAAATATTCATTGGCAGATTGATGATCCTTGTTGTCTATGGATGTTTTAGCCCCCATTAAATATTTATCAGCTAAGATAGGTTTTGGCAAAGCCAGTAGTATCATTGGAAGCATCATTAATATGCTTATGTGTAATATTTTTTTCATGTAATTCCTTTAAAATTGATTTAAAATACTTTGTGTTGAAGAGGGTTCGTTCTGCTTCTTTTTTACAGGGTTTACCTTCTTGGAACCAAATGTTCCGATCATATCCAGTATCTCCATAGTGCTTAATGCTTCTTTGAAGATGTTTGGAAGTTGTCTGTGGTCTTGTACATGATGATACACACCACCTGACTGTGTTGCTATGGACTGTAACTGTGTTGCTGCTTTAGAGTTTGAACTGACTTCCAGACCTACAGTTTGATGTCTAAAGATAATACCTTTGCTTTTTAAACTTGCCATGACTGAACTTATGTTCCCACAGTTATCATCACCATCTGCTAACAAAATGACCATTTGCGTTTGAGAAGATGAAGATTTTGATTGGTGTAGGTAGTTGTTGGCTATTTTTAGAGCATTACCTAAGGGTGTACCACCACCCGAAGATAGTGAATTTACAAAACTTGTAAGACGGCGTTTATCTGTAGTAAAGTTAATGCGTTTTGATATAGGATTACTACAGCTTCCTGAAAAAGCCAATATAGATATCTCTACACCTTTTTGAAGTGAGATATCTATGCTTTCTATGGCAGCTTTTTTAGCAGATCTAAGTTTCGCACCTTGCATACTTCCTGATACATCGATGAGGAGTAGTAAACTAGCATTAACGGTGTTAT
>SOIK01000194.1 GCA_004377245.1 Sulfurovum sp.
TTGGTGGAGATGAGGGGAATTGAACCCCTGTCCTAAAATAGATAGAACTATGACTCTACATGCTTAGTCAGTGTTGTTAATTTTAATCCTGCTTTGTACTACACTCAAAACTTTACAAGACGAGCTAAAATTCTCACACCATGGCATAGCTTCCATGGAGCATAGTCATCAGATGTGATACCTCAAACTCTGGTTAAGATGACACTCACCAGCGAGGCAGTCCTCCGCGTTAGCGGGGTTAATGACTTACGCTACTGCGTAAGCTGGACGATAATCTGTATTGTTTGCGTTTAAGCTAAGTGGGCCGCGTAACGGAATTGCCCAGTCCGACATGCACATAGCCCCGACTACTCCAGTCGAAACCAAGTCATCCCCATGTGGGCGGATAATAGCACTTTTAAGTTAGTTTGTCAAGAAAATAGAAACTACCGTTATATCCTAAGGTATATAATGCTATATTTTCGTTATATACTTATATATACAAGGAAAAAGAAAGATGGAACTTTCATCAAAGCTTACTTTAGAAATGTTAGGTGAACCTTTTTTACTGGAGAAGCGTATAGAACTTTTATATGCCATCAAAGAGCATGGTTCCATCTCTAAAGCAGCCAAAGCGGTGCCGATGAGTTACAAGAGTGCATGGGAAGCAGTGGATTCGATGAACAACCTTTCAGAACAACCCATAGTCCAAAGAGAAACCGGTGGGAAAGGTGGAGGTGGTACGACTATCACTCCGTATGGCTTGAAGCTTTTGGAGACTTATAAAGTTTTAAAAGAAGAACATACACATTTTTTAGAAAGATTGTCACAAGTGACTGACATAGAGAGTGGAGAGTTTAAGACCATAGGGAGGTTAGCAATGCAAATATCTGCAAGAAACCAGATACAAGGTAACGTAGAGTCTATAGCGATGGGCAGTGTCAATGCCAAAATAAGCCTCAAGCTTAAAAGCGGATACACACTTGTCTCTGTCATCACAAAAGAAGCAGTGGAAAATTTGAGACTGAAGCAAGGAGATAGTGCAACGGCTATCTTTAAGTCAAGCACAGTGATGCTTGCAGTCCCGGGCGAGATGCAACTTAGTGCAAGAAACAGCATCAGAGGGAGCATTAGCCATATCACTGTCGGGGAAGTCAATGCTGAAGTGGTTGTAGATATCGGTAATCATGATGTGGTGGTAGCAGTTATTACGTCTGATGCGTTAAAAGAATTAAAATTAAAAGAAGGAAGTAGCGTTATAGCGATCATCAAATCGAGTGATGTGATGCTGGGGAGATAGATGAAAATGATAAAATTGAAGAGTATAGTGGGTCTAGTGTTAGGTATAGTGAGTGTAAGCAGTATGGCTTTTGCATCGGGTGATATGGCAAAGCGTACATTAAAAAGCAATATGACAGAAGTGTATAAGGTGTTGCCCCCAGAGGTAGATAACTTGAGTGATATGTTTACTGGGGGAGAGTTTTACGGGCGATTACGTTTCAACTCTTTTCTTAGTGATAAAGGAGAGGATCATTATGTCATTGGTGCAGGGGGAAGTCTGATCTATAAAAGTGCCTACCTGAATGGTTTTGGTTTTACTGCAGGACTCTACACGACACAAAACCCTTGGCATATGGATGATGCAGATGCAGTACTTTACAAAGCGGGTAAAGGAGTGTTAAGCCGGTATGATGTGCTCACACAAGGCAAATATGGCATCACCTCTTTGGCTCAGGCGTACTTGGAGTATCAAAATAAAGCGATGTCCGTTAAAGCAGGACGCTTGATATATGAGAGTTTTTTAACCAAAAGCAATGATACAAAAATGATACCTAACACTTTTGAAGGTGTGACACTCAGTACAAATATCATTCCAAATACAAAATTCAAAGCGGCTTATCTTACACGTCAAAAACTAAGAGACCATTCGGAGTTTCATCACCTTTTAGCTTATGGCGATGATGCAAGTGATCCTTATGCATCGTATACACAAAATGATGATCCTGCTATGCATAAAGGACTTACGTTCTCTAAGCTTCAAGAAGCAGGCATCGATGATAAACTTATCACTTTTGAAGCGAAGAATAACGCCATTGACAACTTGTCACTGACATTCAACTATACAGCAGTCCCTGACCTGGTATCCTCGGCAATGATACAGGCTGACTATAGATTTGATGTGGGAGAGTTGAAGGTATCACCAGCACTGCGTTACATGAAGCAGTTTGATGATGGTGCAGGAGAGATAGGGGGTGCAAACCTAAAGACAAAGACCTTTGGATACAGTGATCCAGACAGTCTTGACAGTGCTCTTTATGGGGCAAGGGTAGATTTGGCACAAGATGCATGGAAGCTGCGATTTGGCTATACAAAAATTGCAGACGAGGGTGATCTGATCGCTCCATGGAGAGGGTTTCCTACGGGTGGTTTTTCTCGTGCGATGGCACAGTACAACTGGTATGCCAATACTAAAACGTATATGGTGAGAGCAGATTATGATTTTGGTAAAGCCGGGTTGGTTCCTGGATTGAAAGCATTTGTGCGTTATGCCATACAGGATTTTGATGATAACAAACCAGGGGTACAAGCAGACAGCAATGTCTTGACGCTTGATATCTTAAAAGAGTTTGATGCCTTTCCTGGTTTGTATATGAAAACACGTATGGCATATGTAGATGGAGATAATGACACTCGTGCAGGTGATGGAATGCTTAAGAGTGATTCATCTTATAACGAATTTCGATTTGAGATCAATTATTTATTTTAAAGGAAAATTATGAAATTAAAACTACTTATTACAGCACTACTACTATCAACCTACAGTATGGCAGGGACCATCAAAATCGCCGTAGCAGCAAATGTAAGTTACGCCATAGAGGATTTAAAAAAAGAGTTCAACAAACTCTACCCAGATACGAAAGTCAAAGTTACCCTTGGAAGCAGTGGAAAATTAACCGCTCAAATAAAAAACGGTGCACCATATCAGCTTTTTATGTCTGCAAATATGAAATATCCAAATGCTTTATATAAAGATAAAACAGCAGTAACAAAACCAATAATCTATGCACAGGGAGGAATAGCACTTTTAAGTATTAAAACACAAGATTTTGCAAAAGGAATTAAACTGTTAAAAGATAAAAAAATATCAAAAATAGCTATTGCCAATCCCAAAACTGCTCCTTATGGTAAAGCAGCAGTTGAGGCTATGAAAAATGGTGGAGTTTATAACGATGTAAAGAAAAAGTTTGTTTATGCAGAATCAATTTCACAAACCGTATCATATACTGTAACAGCTACTGATATTGGGGTTAT
>SOIK01000255.1 GCA_004377245.1 Sulfurovum sp.
TATCCTATTGAACACATTGCGAACCATAAAGAGGACTTACAAGCTGGACACCCAAATAATATTATCTTCCTCACAGCAGATGCGTTTGGTGTACTTCCTCCGGTAAGTAAGCTCAGTAAAGAGCAAGCGATGTATTATTTCCTTAGTGGTTATACTGCTAAAGTAGCAGGAACAGAGAGAGGTGTTACTGAGCCGATAGCCACTTTCTCAGCATGTTTCGGTGAAGCATTTTTACCACTGCACCCAACTGAGTATGCAAAGCTTCTTGGCAAGAAGATAGATGAGCATGGTGTAAATGTTTATCTTGTAAACACTGGTTGGACCGGTGGTCCTTATGGTACCGGTAAGCGTATGAGTATTAAAGATACAAGAGCATGTATCAATGGTATCTTAAATGGTTCTATCAATGATGCTGAGTTTGATACTCTTCCAACATTCAATCTTAAAATCCCTAAAGCACTTGATGGGTTAAAAGAAAACAAAGTACTTAATCCAAGAGAAACATGGGGTGACAAAACACAGTATGATGCCATGTTGACTGAACTTGCGGGTATGTTCACAGAAAATTTCCGCCGTTATGATGATACTGGAAGTGAATTTGATTATGCATCAGCAGGCCCGCAACTCTAATAAACAGAACACTTCATGACTCCTATTTCAATAGGAGTCATTCTCTCTTATTTAATTCTAAGAAATCTATAGTATAGTTTCACAATACAAAACATTAAGGAATAAACTATGGATGTAAATAAAATCAGAGCAGTATGTAGACCGATCAGAATCGTTCTTGGACTTGCACTTATCGGTGCAGGAGTATATACAGGAATTAAATGGTTCTATTTAGGTGTTATTCCACTTATTGCAGGACTTTCAAACTTCTGTCCTCTTTGTATCATCACTAAAAAGTGTGATATCGAGGCTTAGTAATAATGCAAGATGAATTTTCTCATCTTGCATTGTATTTTCACCTTCTTTTTTCTAAAACATAACTCTTCACGCAGTATTCAATTTAATAAAGTATAATTTCATCATACATCTATCTTTTAAAGGGGCATCATATGGATAAACTCACACAATATTTAAATGCACATCCACATGATGAACTGCATCCCTCAGAGATAGCCAAGCTTCTTAAAGATCTAAATGAGAAAAGTTTCAATGAAGCAGTACTAGCCATACCTAAAGAGCTTATCGCAGATGTAGCACTTGAATTGCCAGACAGATATTTTGAAGATGTGGTTGAGTCCTTTACAGCAAAAGAAATTGCCCAATCAGTTGCAGAATTAGAGAGTGATGATCAAACAGATTTTATTCAAGAGCTTGAAGAGGTTGATCATAGCATCGCTAAAGCAGTTTTCAACCAATTACATGAAGATGATCAGGCAGATATCTTACAACTCAAGCAGTATGATGAAGATGAAGCAGGTGCGTATATGCAGGTTGAAGTATATACAGCCAAGTTGCATCATACCGTACATGATGTCATAAAAGAGTTTGCAGAACTTAGAAGAAAAGATGAACTTGAAAATGTAAATTATCTTTTTGTGACAGATAAAAAAAATTATCTACGTTATGGTATAGGTTTAGATAACCTTCTTGTATTTGATTTTGATAAGACACTTAAGGAAAATATCGAAGAGTCACCTGAGAAGTTTAAACCTATCGTTGGACATGATTATGATGATATTCGTGATGTTGTACAAAAGTTCCAAGAGTATGACCTTAACTCTATGCCAATCGTTGATGAAAAAGGTGTATTGCTTGGTCGAATCACTTCAGATGATATCTATGATATCATCAACGAACAGGCTACTGACCAGATGTACCATCTTGCAGGGGTAAATGATGAAGCAGAAGAGGAAGAAGGTATCTTCAAAGCAGGAAAAGCACGTGCAGTGTGGTTAAGCATAAACCTCATGACAGCTATAGCAGCATCATTGGTAATAGGGCTTTTTGAAGAAACGCTACAGAGCCTTGTTGCTTTGGCTATCTTGATGCCTATTGTGGCTTCTATGGGTGGCAATGCAGGTACACAGAGTCTTACTGTTGTTGTACGTCAACTTGCGCTTGGTGACATTGCTAAACATGATGCCTATCGTACGATTAAAAAAGAGGTACTGCTTTCTCTTGCAAATGGTCTGTTTTTTGCTATAATCATGGGTATAATAGCCTCAATATGGTTTGATAAAGGGATGCTGGGCGTAGTCATAGCACTCTCAATGATCATCAACCTGTTGAGTGCAGGGTTCTTTGGTTCTATGGTACCATTGTTACTCAAAAAAATGGAAGTCGATCCAGCCATAGGAAGTACAGTGATACTTACAACGGTGACAGATGTGGTAGGCTTCTTTAGCTTTTTAGGTCTTGCGACCATTATTTTACTTTAAAGGTGTAATTAAATTATATGGATTTGTTAATTCTCTATTTCTTGTTGGCTGTGGTGATATCGTTCATCTGTTCTATTCTAGAATCTGTTTTACTTTCAGTCAATATGGCATATATTTCGGTACTTGAAAAAGAACGCCCACATACAGGAACACTTTTAAAAGCTCAGAAGATCGGTATCAATAAATCTCTTGCTTCTATCTTGATCTTAAATACTATTGCCAATACACTTGGTGCAGCAGCAGTTGGTGCACAAGCAGAGAGTATTTATGGTACGGGTGCTGTAGTTTATGTCTCTATTGTACTTACATTCGCTATTTTATTTCTTTCAGAGATCATTCCTAAGACGATCGGGGCAAACCATTGGAAGTCCTTGGCACCTATCGCTGCGTATATGATAAGGTTTTTTATCTGGATCACGTATCCTATTATCATTTTAACACTTTTTGTGACGAACCGTATCAGTAAAGGTAAAGATGCGATAAGTTTGACTAAAGAGGAGCTTATAGAGAGTACGTTATTGAGTGAAGATTATGGTGTACTGGGAGAACAGGAGTCAGATGTTATCGAAAATATCTTACTACTTGACAAGATAAGAATCGAAGAGATACTCACACCAAGAACGGTTGTTTTTGCCTTGGATGGTAGTCGAAGTATAAAAGATATCGTAGAGAATGAACCAGCAATATTTAAATTTTCACGTGTACCTGTGTATGATGATAGTATCGAAAATATTACAGGTATAGTAATGACAAAAAAGATCTTTAAACAAGCGCTTCAAGATGATAGTGTAGCACTTACTACCATACAAAAAGATATTTTTAAGATCAGTGAAAACCTACCTGTCTCTAAAGCACTTAATATGTTCATCAAGAAAAAAGAGCATATGTT
>SOIK01000275.1 GCA_004377245.1 Sulfurovum sp.
TTAAATTATAAGAAAAGTCTATTTCAAGATTGTTTTTAAAGGTATAGATGAATCCTAGGGTATCTAAATGACTGTTATCTTCGAGGTTAAACATATCTTTGAAATAGATAGAAGAGTAGACGATACCAAAAGGTTCTTTTTTTGAGAATTTGTTGACAACATAACTTTTTGCCGAGAAAGGCTCTAACTTTATAGAAGATGCTATCTCATCTTCTGTCAATCCTTCTGAGTTATAGTAGTACTCACTTGATATGGTAATATCACTCTGTGTAACATATTTTAACCCCAAAAGATAAGAGTGATATCCGTCTATCTCCTTCGCACACTCTCCATGTACTTCAAAATAGGTGGCAAGATTTTTAGAAAAGGTAAAACCGATCTTATCTTTTTGTGCATCACTGTAAAGATAGATGAATTCTATATCGGTATCAAAATAAAGCAGATAGAGTTTCATCGCCAGATTGTTTGACTGACCATCATAAAAATCGTCATTGATCCCAGAAGTGGTTGGCATATAGATGAGATCGAGTTTCAGGTTTTTCAGATCTCCGTCAAAGCTTTTGTTGTAGGCATAGTTAACCATCACATAGCCTTCATAAGCATTTTCCGGTTGTGTTGGGTCTTTGGGTCTGTCAAGGAAAGCAGCAGGATTAAAGAAGTATCCTTTCCCCCATTTGAGTGTTTTTTTACCTACATCTATGGAGTGATTTACAGAGAGTTTGTTGTTTGCATAGAGTTGGTAGAGTGTAAAGATGCTCTCATCTTCTCCATCAATGTTGTTATATCTTGCAGAGAGGGCACCGATGAGTTTAAAATCATCTTTATAGTGGGTGAAACGAAACAACGCTTCATTCAAAGAAGTGTTTTGAGAACTATCACCTCTATTTAGCAGAGTATATAGAGGTGAATCCTGATTAAGATTTTGGTATTTATATTCAGAACGAAGATATCCTGAGTATTCAAAACTTTTTGTTTCGATACTCGCCATATCAAAGCTATAGTCATCAGCATACGTACCTACAGTACATAGAAATAAAATAGCAAGAAGCGATCGTATCATCTTCTTAGTGTACCGACTTTTGATATGTTATCAAGGGTAAAGACTTCATTTGCAAAGGACTTTGGTGTGATCTTGCCATACACCATAATAGATTTGTATCCTTTGTAGAATGGGCTTACTGTCTCTACCACAGCAGGTCTTACGATACCTGGAGCAAACTTTTTGATATTTTTATAGGTCAAGGTTTTGATAAGCATACCCGTTGAAGCGTAGCAGACCACCTTTTTGGGTGTGACACTCTTTTTATCTACAGTCATAATGAGCTTATCATAAGCAACCGTATCATTTTTTGCTTTTAAAGTCAGCGTATATTCGCTGCCACTCTCTTTTTGTCCAGTTACTTTGTACTCTGCACTGAAATCAAGTCTCATGATATCACTGTTGTTAAACACACCACCTACAACTGACTGCATGGAAGCGATACGGATGGGTTTACCGACATTGGGGATGTAGAGCCACATATTGTCGCCCAGTCTTAGTGTTGCCCTTCCTTTTTCACTCTCTGGTTCCAAGAAGAGAGAGACCATTTTCTCTTTACCTTTTTTCGCCTGGTAGAGTAAAAACTCTTTTTTACTGCCATTGGGCTCGATGTTGACAAGTTTTTTGTAACTTTCGCTGGATATGGGTTGTAAATTTCTGTCTACCTTCTCCAACAGGTCATTAGCTCCAAGGAAAGATAGTGTGATGAGAAAAATTAAAATTTGTTTCATGCTTTGCTCCTATAGTGTATTGTGTAGAGTATACAATAACAATGTGAACCAAATGTGAGAGTATATTATGTAAGATGAATTTACTGTAACAAGTGATACGATCCAATGCTTTTACATTAGGTCATATCTGAGGAGAAGTAGTCTTATCTTTTAAAATCTTTCATAGATTCAGTATAGGTATCATAGAGGTTCATCACTTTACCACCAAATTTTTTGGCGAAAGATTCAGCTTCAGACTTTTTAGCAAAGGCATACTTACTGGTGCGACTCATCGTAGCAGGTTTTGAGCTTCCTACCACATAAAAAGCTTTGTCTGCAGAGATAAACTTCAGGCTATTGGTATCTACGACTTTTAGGTTTAAGAGATCCGTTTTGTTGATCTCATTGTCATGTACGACACAATGTAGTGAGCAGTACTGTTTTTTAGTACCTGTTTTTGTGTCTGCCGCGTGACTTGTTTTGTAAAATGTTTGCAGGTGCATACCGCAAATGACACAGGACTCTTTATTCTTCCCTTTTTGTAAAAGTGTAGCCTGCCCAGCAGATACAGTTTGAAAACGAGCTTTACTGCTCTTTGGTGTAGCTGTTGTACTATTGGTACACCCGACAAAGAGAAGTGCAGCAAAAATGCTCAATATAAATGTAATACTTTTCATGAATAACCTTAGTAAATAATTTTTATAAGTTTAACAAAATTTCGTTAAATTTTATGTTAAGGGTTTTCTATAAACCCTTAGATACCTAATTTTGTCTCAATGCATCCACAGGATTGAGTTTTGCTGCTTTGAATGCCGGTGAAATGGAAGCTATCAATGCAATGACAATAACAATGATACTTACAACAATGATATCGCTACCTTGTAAAGAAGGGTGAAGTACCAGGTCACTTTGTCTTCCAAATGCAAAGCTGATACCTATGGTATCGATAACTTGGACAATGGTAAAAGAGATGATACTCCCCACAATGGCACCAAATATACCGAGCATGAATCCTTCAGTGAGAAAGAGTTTGACTATGGTAGATGGTGGTGTTCCCATGGCTGCGATGGTTCCTATCTCCTTGATCCGTTCATAGACACTCATGATCATTACATTTAAGATCGAGATCAGAACGATAGAGATCAAAATAATCTTAATGGAGATATCCATAAGGTCGAGCATTTTGACGATATTGTAAAATGGACTCAATTTTGTCCATGCATGTATCTCAAAAACTGGTTTGCCTTTTTGATTTTTGATCGTAGTTAAACTTTGCATACTTTTCATCGCTTCTTGCAGTTTGGAAACATCTTTGATCCGTACAACGATCTCACTCACTTCTGCTTCTTGGATACGAAGGATTTTTTTGGCATCTTCTATATGAAAATAACCATCTCTTCCCCCTGGACCTGAAATAGGTGCTACAATACCCACTACCTTGAGGTTTAGCCCGTTGACAGAGCCTTGTTTGTTGTTGACAACCAAGACAGAGGTATCTCCCTTTTTTACTCCCAT
>SOIK01000003.1 GCA_004377245.1 Sulfurovum sp.
ATAACCACAAACCGATACTTGATCTCTTTGATCTTTGTCTCTTTATGGGCTTTGTCTGCTTTAAGGCTTTTGATCTCTACTTCGTACAGACCAGGTTCCAGAGATGCTTTAGGAGTAAACGTTAGTTTTTTCTCTGTTTGACTGTAACTGATAGTTCCTGCGATATGTTCATTGGTTTTTGAAGAGAGATATGTCAACTTAACATCATGCTCTTTGATGGCAGAAGCATCAAGCAGTACACTGAAGGTCACTTCTATCTTCGTATTACGAGACACATCCTCTTGTGTAGGAGAAGGCGTAAGCTCAGTGATCGCCATTTGTGTAGTTCCTTTGGATTTAGAGAGATCGTCGTTGGATGCAAATAGCATAAAAGGGATGAGAAGCAATGTGAGGATAAGAAGAAAGTGTTTCATGGGATGAGTCCTTTGTTGATGATTAAATTTAGATTAAGGTTATTGTATCATCTGAATAAAGAGCAAAGCTTAAATTATTCTTATAGTCTTTTATCCTACTCTCCTGATAATTACGAGGTGACAACTAGCTACTTTTCTCCGTTTCTATAATCAAATCACCACTCAAGAAGACAGTATAATAAAACTGTGTAGGGGCAGACCTATGTGTCTACTCTTGGGTAACTAACTCCTTTATTTCCTTCTACGATAACTCAACGCTTCCAATACATCTGACTTTTCTATCTTCTCGTGTCCATTAAGATCAGCAATAGTCCTGCCTATCTTTTTCACAGATGCGATACTTCTATGTGAAAGTCCGAATTTGCCAATAGCCCCTTCCAATATCTTACCCGCATCCATACTTAACACACAATAAGTCTCTATCTCTTCTTCACTCAACTTTCCGTTCAACCTTTGCTGTCCTCTTTGCTTTTGCATTTTAAATGCCCCTAAAACCTCCTCATGCATCTGTCTGGAAGTAACATCTCCCTTATCAGAACTACTCACCTCTTGCATCACTACAAAAAGGTCTATACGGTCTAAAAATGGATCAGAGAGTTTGTTTTGATATCGTTTTATCTCTACTTCACTGCATCTGCATGATTTTATTTTAGAGAGTAAGTTGCCACAAGGGCAAGGGTTTTGAGCTGCTACGAACATTATGTCCGCTTCGTATTCTATCTTGGCATTAACCCTTGCGATGTGTACCTTTTTGTCTTGTAGAGGCTCTCTAAGTGCTTCAAGCACATTTTTGGAGAAGTGAGGCAGCTCATCAAAAAAAAGTATACCTTTATGCGCCAAAGCAACCTCCCCTATCTTCGCAGTAGCTGAACCTCCACCAAAGATAGACGCTGAAGTTGCTGTATGGTGAGGAGCCCTTATGGGACGTAAGGCAGAAAAGCTGGGAGTTACCCCATCAAGAAACTGATGTTTGGCTATAGAGAGGATCTCCTCTTCAAAAAGTGGAGGCAAAATATCTTTGATTCGTTTGGCTATCATACTCTTTCCACATCCCGGGTTACCCTCCATCAAGAAATTATGCATTCCAGCAGCAGCGATGAGAGAAGCTCTCTTGGCAACAGACTGTCCCTTGACATCCAAGAAGTCACTTTGATAGTTCTGCTCAAAATAATACGCTGTTTCATTCAGCACAAAACTTTCAGACTTGTAGGAAAATGCCTGCACATTGGCTTTAAAGTTTTTACTTTTAAGTATCTGTATCGCTTCACTTAACGTATCCACAGCGATAAAATCTACCCCAGAGATATGACTAAGATAAGCAATAGACTCTTTAGGAACAATAGCTCTCTTGACAAGCCCTTGCTCTTTAAGTGACAAGACTAAAGGAAACAGCATAGAACTTGTCTTTACTTTTCCATCAAGTCCCAACTCACCAAAAACAAAAAGCCCTTCTTCCTCTATAGTCGTTTTATTCAGTGCAATTAAAAGAGCTAAAGAGAGGTCAAAATGAGTACCCGATTTTTTAAGATCTGAAGGGCTGAGATTTACCGTTATTTTTAAAGGAGGAAAAACAAACTCATTGGTGAGCAATGCTGACTTTGTCCGTTCTTTTGACTCTTGTATATCATTACTCGCTAACCCGACCACTGAAAATCCAGGCAGACCTTTCGTAAAAGTAGCTTCTACTTCTATGACCTTAGCATTGACCCCTTCAAGGGTAGCACAAGTCAATTTGTTAACAATAGCTTGTTTTTTTTCTTTTTGTTTTACACTTTTGTTTGCAGGTGGGAGATTACCACTATGTGTTTTTGCATTCATAGTGACAGTTTTACATAAATAAAAAAAAGAGGTTAAAAATATGTCAAATTGTAATGTTTTTTTGATTTTGAGGTGTTTAAGGTTATTTGAAAAGTAAAGAAAAAGAGTCAGAAGCTGTGAGATTGTGCTGTGAATTTTGCAGGCGCACAAAAGTGTAATGATTTTGTATTTTTGAAGTAGTGAGATTGTGCTAGAGATTTGTAAGGCATACTGATGGTATGTCGTCAAATATCTCGTGCAAGATCGCTGCTTATGACTCTTTTAATCTTCTTTTCCACTCTTTTTCGAACTTTTTTCGTTTGATATATGATAGCTTTTCTACAAATATCTTCCCATCCAAGTGGTCAACCTCATGTTGCATAGCGATGGCTAAGAATGCATCACTTTCTATGGTTTGTTTGTTTCCATCTCTATCGAAATACTCTACTTTAACATACTGAAAACGTTCGACATCTTCATAGAAACCAGGGACAGAAAGACACCCTTCCTGGAACTTTTCAGAACCACTTTTTTCAACGATAACAGGGTTGATCATCTCTAAAGTATTTTCTTTGGGCTGATCATGTTCTACATCTTTATCTTCTAAAGGAACATTGATGATAAGTACTCTTTGATCTACATCCACTTGAATGGCAGCAAGTCCTACACCATTTCTTGCACACATAGTCTCATACATATCATCTAACAGATCATGCAGTGCTCCATCAAAAGACTCTACCTCTTTTGAAATGAGCTTGAGTCTCTTATCTGGGTATACTACTATCTCTCTAACCATTCTTTCCTCTTATTAACGTGACTTGTCACGTGAGCCTCCTGCTGAAGGAAACTCAGTGTTAACAATCAAAAGATAAAAAAGTGCCATAATGCACATTTTTATCTTTTTGACACATATGGGGCTTTGCTCTATATGCGTCCTATTTTATGAAAAACTTTTCGTTAAAATTTTATCGATGAGACCATACTCTAAAGCTTCTTTGGATGACATAAAGTAATCTCTCTCTGTATCTTTCT
>SOIK01000229.1 GCA_004377245.1 Sulfurovum sp.
GTTCCAGATTTGTTTCACATGCACAAGCCCGATTACTTAAAGATGGAAAAAGAATAGATATCACATCTTTCGGGCTCTCTTTAAAAGATCAGACAGATTTGACGAAATTGACATTTGCCCCTGAAAGATCACTAGATAACATTCGGATTGAGGACTGGTTCAAAAAAGAGTTTTTCGAAACCAATTACTGGCGTCTCTGGTCAACGATGTTTGCATTCCAAAAATGGAGCAGTGTGGCGGCGATGAGGCGCTATATGAAACGCTTTATCCACTTGGTAGGTGGGATGCCCAGGCTTGGTGGCATCATGCGTACTAAATATAACCAATACCACTCTGTTGTTGTGCCACTTAAACGATACCTACAAGAAAGAGGCGTACATTTTGATATGTCGACACAGGTTGTAGATATCGATTTCAACTTATCTTCTGACAAAAATACGGCTACCGTTATACATGTCATCAGTAAAAATGGAAAAGAAGATGAGATTAACCTCGGCGAAAATGACTATGTGTTCATAACAAACGGTTCTATTACAGAAAGCACTGACAATGGTTCCTGGACAAAAGCGCCAGTGTTAAAAGATAAATCGACTTCAGGTGCATGGATGCTTTGGGAGAAATTAGCCAAGAAAGATAAAACTTTTGGTAATCCCGGCATCTTCAGCGACAATATCGACCTGCAAAAATGGTACTCATACACTGTCACGCTCAAAGATGACACGTTCCATGATCACATGGAAGACTTTTCCGGTAATTTAAATGGTACCGGGGGTTTGGTAACAATGACAGATTCAAACTGGCTAATGTCAATTGTCGTTGCCCGTCAACCGCATTTCCCTAACCAACCAAGTGATGTAAAAGTTTTCTGGGGGTATGCCTTGTATCCCGACAACAAAGGAAATTACGTAAAGAAAAAAATGTCTGAGTGTAATGGTGAAGAGATTCTTGAAGAACTGTGGTACCACCTCAAAATTCAGGGCTTGATGAAACCGATTGTAGATTCAGGAAAAGTTAATTGCATACCAGTGGCCATGCCATTTATCGATAGTCTCTTTATGCCATGTGCAAAGGGTGATCGTCCTGCTGTCTTACCGAAAGGAGCAACAAATTTTGCCTTCCTTGGTCAGTTTGCTGAAGTGCCAAAAGATTGCGTATTTACAGTAGAGTACTCTGTACGATGTGCTCAAACCGCAGTTTACGGACTTTTTGAAACCGAGAAGGATGTATTACCAGTCTATGATTCAATTCTTAAACCAGAAGTGTTAATAAAAGCGATGAAAGCAATTAGCCGGTAGAGAAAACAGAGTTAACGCGGTAGCGACAAATTATACAAATATTAGCATTGAGAAAACCATAAAAGATACACATAACAAATCGCTCCACGCAGATAAATTACTCGCTTTACTCCTAATTTACCGGTGAGCGAAAACGTTATCCTAAAAAAAATAATTACTTAATATCCAAATATTAGCAATTTATACATACCATATTCCCCATTGAACTTAACCCTAAACAACTTTTAGCTATAATCGCGTCATTATAAATACATAGGATAGTTGATGAGAACACATTATTGTGCAGAGATAAATGAACAACATATCGGTGAAGAAGTCACTGTAGCAGGTTGGGTAGCTAGCCGTAGAGACCATGGTGGGGTTATCTTTATAGACCTTCGTGATAAAGATCAAGTCATACAACTCGTATGTGATCCGGCAGACAATGCAGATGCACACAAAGTAGCTGAAGACATTAGAGATCAGTTTGTTGTAATAGCAACAGGGTTGATAAGAGCTAGAGGCGAAGGACTTGAAAACCCTAACCTCAAAACAGGTAAAGTTGAAATGGTTGTAGACAAACTTGTCATAGAGAACCGTTCAAAGCCTATGCCTTTTGATCTTAATGATGAAAAAGTAAATGAAGAGATCAAACTCAAATACCGTTACCTGGAGCTTAGAACACAAAAATCTTATGATATTTTTAAACTTCGCTCAAAAGTGACTATCGCAACAAGAAATGCACTTGATGAGCTTGGCTTCTTAGAAGTTGAGACACCTATCATTACTAAATCTACACCAGAGGGTGCAAGAGACTACCTTGTACCAAGTCGTGTTCATGGTGGTGAGTTCTATGCACTTCCACAGTCTCCACAACTTTTCAAACAGCTCCTTATGGTAAGTGGATTCGACAGATACTTTCAGATCGCCAAATGTTTTAGAGATGAAGATCTAAGAGCTGACAGACAACCGGAATTTACACAAATAGATGTTGAGATGAGCTTCTGTGATCAGGAAGATGTCATTGCTGTAGCAGAGAAACTCATCTCTGATGTATTTATAAAATGTGGTTTTGATGTCCCAACCAAATTTAACCGTATGACTCACGTAGATGCGATGGAAAAGTATGGTTCAGACAAGCCGGATATGCGTTATGATCTAGCTATGGTAGATGTTATCGATATCTTCGAAAGATGTGATAACGAGATCTTCTCAAGCATTGCGAAGACTCCTAAGAAAAACCGTATCAAAGCACTTAAAGTACCAAAAGGTGATGAGATCTTCTCAAAACGTCAAATGAAAGGTTTTGAGGAGTATGTACGTAAGTTTGGTGCAGCAGGTCTTGGTTATTTCCAAATGAAAGAAGATGGTCTTAAAGGACCTTTGACTAAATTCTTTACAGATGAAGACATCCAGGCTATCATCGACAGATGTGAACTTGAAGTGGGTGATGCAGTCTTCTTTGGTGCCGGTGACAAAAAACTTGTATTGGATTATATGGGGCGTTTCCGTATCTATCTTGCTGAGATCATGGAGATCATCCCTAAAGATACTTTTGAGTTCTTATGGGTGATGGACTTCCCTATGTTTGAAGTAGAAAATGGTAGAGTCAAAGCGCTTCACCATCCATTTACACAACCAAAAACACTGGACTATGAAGATATTGAAGATATCGAGTCTATCGCCTATGACATCGTACTGAACGGTACAGAGCTTGGTGGCGGGTCTATCCGTATCCATAAAGAAGATATACAGTCAGAGATCTTTAAATTGCTTGGCATTGGTGAAGAAGAAGCACAAGATAAGTTTGGTTTCTTACTTGATGCACTGAAATTCGGTGCACCGCCACATGGTGGTTTTGCACTGGGGCTTGACAGAATGATCATGCTTATGACAGGGGCTAGCAGTATCCGTGATGTGATCGCCTTCCCTAAAACACAAAGCGCACA
>SOIK01000079.1 GCA_004377245.1 Sulfurovum sp.
ACCAAGATGAGCCCTACAACTTTGATAGATACAACCACAGTTAAAGCTGCAAGAATAAGGATGAGGGTATAGAAAAATCTAACATGAACCCCTCTAAGTGCTGCATATTCACTGTCATATGACACAGCAAGAATGTCTCTGTACCAAAATGTCATGACAAAGAGTATAACAGTAAGGAGAATACCTATAAAGTAGAGGTCTTCTGTACTTACTGCAAGTATGGAACCAAAGAGATAAGACATCATATCAACATTATATCCAGGAGTTAGATCGATAAATATAACACCAATTGCCATACCTACAGCCCAGATAAGTCCGATGAAAGTATCGATACGGTGACGCTTATGTATCGTAAGTGAAGCGATGAGAAGAGCAGCACCCACAGCAAATATGGAAGCACCCAGAAAGATAGGAAGACCAAAGAAGACAGCAAGTCCGATGCCTCCGTACGAAGCATGGGCGATACCCCCAGCGAGAAACACCATACGGTTGACCACGATGAGTGAACCGATGATACCTGCGGCAAAACTTACTAGTATGCCGGCTATGAGCGCGTGTTGTATAAACTCAAAGGAAAGGGCTTCTATCATTTGGCTTCCTTCCATTTGATTTTGCTTGATGTTTCTTCTTCGTGTTCACAAGTATTGCAACTTTCAGAACCTAACATTTGTAAAAGTTCAACTTCACAAAAGTGCTCTCCTTTGTCATGGGTATGGAATGTTTTTTTCTTGTCACTGATATCATGATAAGAGAGTCTTTTGTTAATATGTGCAGCCTTGTTGGCATACTCAAGGATCACAGAGATATCATGACTCACCACGACGATAGTGATGCTTTGATTAAGTAGTTTCAAAAGCTCATATATCTCTTTTTGTCCTTTGACGTCTATGCTTGAAGTAGGTTCGTCAAGTATGAGTATCTGAGGGTGAGCACAAAGGGCTCTGGCTATCATCACTCTTTGTCTTTGTCCTCCTGAGAGAGAGCCTATCTTGCTTTGTGAAAAGTCCTGCATGCCTACTTGCGAAAGTGCACCCATGGCACAGGCTATCTCATCTTTACCATACCCAAAGAGGGGAGTTTTTTCTCCTACATGTCCCATGAGTACTACTTCTATCACTTTGATGGGGAAGTCTGTGTTGACATTGATGTTTTGTGGGACGTAGCCTATGAGTGAGAGGTTTTTAGAGGGGGCTTTACCAAAGACTTTAATGCTACCTTGTTTACTCTGGTATAATCCAAGGATGAGTTTAATCAGAGTGGACTTTCCTCCACCATTGGGACCGATAATGGCTAAGAAGTCTCGCTCTTCTACATGCAGGTTTATGTTTTCTAAAACAACATCTCTATCATAACTGAAGGAGAGATTTTCTATATCTATAACAGACATACTACTCTTTATCTGCGATAGCATTTGCAATATTGATAAGATTCTCAGACCAGTTAGGTGCAAGCGGACTGACCTTGATCACCTTGATATGCAACTCATTTGCCATGACCTTTGCGATGCTGTCTGAAAACTCCGGTTGCGTAAAGATGGCAGAGATCTGCTCTTCTTTTGCTTCTTTTATGAGAGCGATTAGCTCTTTAGGTTTAGGGCTTTTCCCTTCCAGCTCAACAGGAAGTTGTTTCAGTCCGTATGCTTGTGCAAAGTATCCCCATGAAGGGTGAAACACCATAAACTTTGTTCCTTTAGGTCTGTTTGAGAGAATACTTTTTATCTTACGGTCAGTCTCTGCTATGAGAGAGATGAACTTTTGGAAATTCAGTTTATAATAGCTTTCATTGGCAGGGTCTGCTTTTGTAAGTGCTTCATAAATGTTCCCTGCGATGATCTTAACATTGTCTGGTGATGTCCAGATATGTGGGTCATTGCCTTGATGTTCTTCAGCGTGTTCTTCTTCATGATGCTCATCATGATGCTCATCATGTGCTTCATCATCATGTGCTTCATCATGATGTGCTGTCATGAGAAGTTTTTCTATGCCAGAAGAGAGCTTTATGACTTGCATACGCTTATTTAGATTTTTAAATTTATCAAGCCATACATTCTCAAACTCTACACCTATGGCAAA
The DNA here is from genome assembly GCA_004377245.1 of Sulfurovum sp. GTDB lineage: Bacteria > Campylobacterota > Campylobacteria > Campylobacterales > Sulfurovaceae > Sulfurovum. The sequence continues at coordinate 2,073 of SOIK01000079.1, forward strand.
ATAAAGCTCTGCCCCAGCTACATCTTTCATCTGTGAGGGTTTAGGTTCATAGGTGTGAGGTGAGTTGCCAGGGAGCACCATAAGTGCGACATTTACTTTGTCCCCACCGATGGCTTCTACAAATGTTTTTTGGGGAAGGATACTGACTATCGCATTGATATTTGCAAAGAGTAGAGTGCTGGATAATAGTGATATAAGTGTTAATTTTTTCATGATGACATGATACCAAAATAGTCATGATAATCTGCTATAATCCCATTTATGACACATTTAGACAAGATACAAAAAGCCAAAGCCAGATTGATGTTAGATCATCCGTACTTTGGAACTATCGCTTCTGCACTCAAGATAGAACAGAGTGATAATATAGAAGCCTTTCTCTCTAACGGTACACAGCTACAGTATAACGATGAGTATTTTGACCAAGCTTCGGTGGAAGAGGTAGAGTTTGCACTTGCCAATGGTGCGATGCATACGGTTCTAGGACATGAAAAACGTGCAGGAGACAGGTATGAGTGGCTCTGGCAACTTGCTACGGACTATACTATCAACGCCATGTTGGTTAAAAATGGGTTACAACTCCCTGACCGTGCCAATTTCCAGGAGCGTTTTGAAGGGATGTATGCCGAAGAGGTGTATGAGATGCTTCGTGCAGACATCATGAATGAAGAGCTGAGTGATGATGAGACTCTTACGGAACAAGCCCATAATGAACAAGGCAAAGAGAATAATGATCGTGTTTCGCAAGAGGGTATAGAAGTACCTGATGATTGGGATCAAGAGGGTGATAGACCAAGACAGAGCGCCACTTCAGATGGGACAAATAAAAGTAATACACAGACCAACAAAAATGAAGTTCAACATAAAGAGGGGGAAGAGCCCTCTGAAGATATGGAAGATATGGAAGCCTTAAAACAAGAGCTTAAAGAACATTTTGAACAGATATTTCAAAAGCTCAACCGACAAGGCAATTTACCAAAAGACTTGAAGTTTGTAGTGCCTAAGTATTTTTCTCATAGGGTGGATTGGCGTGAATTATTGTACGGTTACATCGCCAGCTATGCAAAGAGTACTTACTCTTTTGTACCTCCCAACATGAAGTACCTTTATCGTGGTATTTACTTGCCTAGTTTGAGCTCTGACC
>SOIK01000283.1 GCA_004377245.1 Sulfurovum sp.
AAGCAAACTTGCTAAAAGTAACATTTTAAAAATATTTCTCATTTTTCCTCTTCTCACTTTGAAATTTCATACAATTGTATTATGATATGCGTGTATAAGGTGTGGAACATACACACTAATTGCAAAACTATAACGCATTATAGTCAACCAAATATTAACCTTCAATAATATATACTAAGAAGCAACAAGTTGCGTGAGCCCTCTGCTGAAGAGGACTTAGCGTCAGCGTAGTATATGGGGCTTTGCTCCATATATGTTCTATCAAAGGTACAAAAATGGCAAATCATCTTAAAAACGAACACTCCCCTTACCTACAGCAACACGAAGACAATCCTGTGGACTGGTATCCGTGGGGTGAAAAAGCATTTAAAAAAGCCCGTAAAGAGAATAAACCTGTCTTTCTCTCCATAGGCTATAGCTCTTGTCACTGGTGTCATGTAATGGAGCATGAATCTTTTGAAGATGAAAAAACAGCAAAGATCTTAAATGAAAATTTTATCTCCATCAAGGTAGATCGCGAAGAGCGTCCAGACATTGATAAACATTTTCAGGATGTCTATCGACTTATGAATGGTCGTCCCGGGGGTTGGCCTACCTCTATCTTCCTTACGGAAGACCTTAAACCTTTTTATTCAGCTAACTACATCCCTGATGAACCGAAGTACGGGATGATGAGTTTTAAAGCACTCCTTGAAGTCATCACTGATAAATATAAAAATGAAAAAGAGACACTTGTAGATGAAGCAGACAAGATACTGCGTCATCTCAATCCAAAAGAGGATAAGATACAAGCTACCAAATTAGATGAAAGTATCATAGGAAGAGTGTTAGACCAGGCCAACCAACTCTTTGACAACAAAGATGGAGGGTTCAATAAGGCACCAAAATTTCCACAAGCTTCTACTCTTGATCTACTTCTGGACCTCTACCGTCTCACAGGAGAAAAAGAGGCACTTAACATGAGTATACTCTCACTCTCTTCTATGGCAAGAGGAGGTCTGTATGACCGCGTAGAAGGTGGCTTTTGTCGTTACAGTACAGACAACGAATGGCTGGTACCCCACTTTGAGAAGATGACCTATGACAATGCCCTACTCTCTGAGGTATATCTCAAAGCATATCATGTGACAAACAATGACTTTTATAAAGATATTGCTTTTGAAACCATTGACTTTATGTTAGAAAAAATGAGTAAAGATAAACTTTTTTACTCTGCCAGTGACACAGACACAGAAGGTGAAGAGGGCAAATACTTTGTTTACTCTTATGATAAAGTACTCAAGTCATTTGAAAAAGCTGGTATCCCCAATAAGGAGCACGAAAAGTTAGCAGAAGCTTTACATATAACGAAAGAGGGGAATTTTGAAGGTAAGAACATCATCCGTGTAGATGACCCCAGCTCTTTAGATATACCATTTTATAAAGAAGCCATAGAAGCACTGCGAAAACGCAGAGAAAAACGTGTCTATCCATTCATAGATACCAAAGTACTTGTAAGCTGGAATGCTATGATGATAAAGTCTCTCTTTAAAGCTGCCAGAACAGATAGTAAATACCTCAAGACTGCCATAAAATCTTTAGACAGACTACTGGAGACAATGTACATCAACTCTCAACTCTTCCACTCCACACTCATAGGAAAAGAGCCTAAGATCCAAGCATTTTTGGAGGATTATGCATTTTTAGGAGAAACCCTCATCGAAGCGTATGAGAGTACACTCGATGAAACATACCTCATCACCGCTACCAAACTGGCGAATAGTGCCATAGAAAAATACTATGTGAATGGCAAATGGAAGTTTTCAAGAGGAGAGTTTGAAACCGATGCAGACATTTATGACAGCTCATACCCCTCTTCCGTTTCAACCATGATCTCACTGCTTCATAGTCTTTCCTCTTTAGTTGACAGTGTTTATAAAAAGTTTGTCTTTAAAACGTTAGAGATCTACTCTTATGATGTGATGCGTCAACCCATCTCTACCCCTAAGATGAGTCGTATGGTCATACGCTATCTTAAAGATGACATTATCATTAAAGCCAAAGAGGAACAACTCACACTGCACATCACAGAACTTGATACTATCACCTATCCATTTACGCTTATTAAAAATGATACCAATAACGGGTTTATGCTTTGCAACTCTAACAGCTGTTTTGGACATGAGAAAGATTTTGAAAGTATTTTGAAATTTTTAGAAAAAAGATAGTTGTGTAACGTATGTTACAGACAAACACTGTTTATCTTGTCATAATGGTACATCTAAAAATAAAGGATCTACTATGACATGTAATATAGGAAAAATCGAAAGAATCATTAGAGGTGTTGCAGGAGCAGCAGTAATCGCTTGGGGTGTTATGGATCAAAACTGGCTTGGTGCTATTGGTATTGTACTTTTAGGTACAGCAGCTATCGGTTGGTGCCCTCCATACGCTTTATTTGGCATCAATACTGGCTGTAAGACAAAAAACAACTAAGAAAGTCTTTTCGTGCTATAGTACACAATATAATACTATAGTACGGAGATAACATGCAATTGACCACTTTTCCTTTCTTTAAAACACTCGAAAAAGAAGCACTGGTATTTCTCCAAGACCACCTCAAACCCATCAAAATCCCAAAAGATACCCTACTCTTTTACCAAGGTGATATCTGTGACAATATCTTATGGCTCACAAAAGGTGAAGTACGTCTTTATACACAATCTGACGAGATAGAAGAGATCACACTCTATACACTACATGCAGGCGAACAATGCATCGTAAATACTGCTTCCTTACTTTCTCAAACAGAATCCATAGCATCTGCCCAGACAGTCACTGATATAGAGGGGTACCTCATAGATGTAGAAAGTGTCAAGGAGCTTGCCAAATTAAGTGATGTCTATCAAAGTTATCTTTTCTCACTCTATCAACTCCGATTTTCTGCCCTGACAACTCTCATAAACGATATAAAATTCAAACGCTTGGATGAGCGTATTTTAGAGTGGCTAGAGAAACGAAATACAAAGATAGTAGAAACAACACATGAACAGTTAGCCAATGAGTTGGGAAGTTCTCGTGTTGTCATAAGTCGTTTGCTCAAGGTGCTTGAGTCCAAAGGTAACGTTATACTACATAGAGGCAAAATAGAATTTCTATAAAAGACAAAAAAGGTCTCTTTTGAAGATACAAAAGCTATAATTCAACCCATGAAAG
>SOIK01000019.1 GCA_004377245.1 Sulfurovum sp.
TCAAGGAGTTTTTGATTTTCGTTGCTATTGCGTCCTACAAGTACTTTGTAGCCTTCTATCCAAAAAAGTTCACCCTCTTTAAGACGCTCTTTTTTGCGCTGTGACTTCGCACGTTTTGGTACAAGAAGTTCGAGTTCGTAAGGCTCTTTGGCTTGTTCTAGAGCGTAGTAGATGTTATCGTAAAAGTCTTTTTTACTTTGTAGGTTTTCTTGTTCTATATGGACATTTTTTGCTTTGTTTTTGGCACGTTTTGCAAGGTTGAAAAAGTAGTCACTCATGCGGTTTATCTTGATGTTTTTAGGCAGTTTGATAGTTACTTCATTTCCCTCAAAATCATAGGTCTTGAGTTTAGTATCATAGGGTTTGATCTGGTACAGATTTGCCAAGATGAGGTTACCATAGCTTTTATACTCTTGTTCTTGCTGGGCGAGTTGTAGTTCATCGGGAAGTTTCTCTAAAAGTTGGGCAAGTTTCTTACTTTTTTTAGCAGTAACTGAGAGTTTTTGCTTTTTTAACTCTAAAAGTTTTTTGGCTTGTATCTGCTCGTGTTTTTCTTCGAGGTAAACATCTATATCGGCTATCTCTTTGCTCTCTTCTTTTCGCTCATAGGAAGGAATGGCAAGTAGTTCCATACCTGGACGAATGACACGAAAAGAGCTGTCAGCATCTATGTGTCTCAGTGCTTCGATGATGACTTTATTATCATCTATGAGTATGGCATTGGTATTTTTACCTGTAAATTCAAGTTGCAGGTAGATGATCTTATCTTTATAAGAACTTTTTGGTGCAAGTGTCAAACGTAAGATACGGTCATTGTTTGGTACTTCTACGTTGATGAGTTTACTTGCAGATAAAAGTGTATGAAGCAGGGTATCAAAAGGTGCATTGTAGCCTTGAAGTGGTCTTTGTGAGGGAGCTTTATAGACGACACTATGCCCTCTTGTCATGTTGAAAAAGTAGCTGTCAGACTTGTCGAACATAAGTTCTAAAGTATTGTCCTCTACACGTCTTGCACGGCTAATGAAAGAGAAGTCGTTTAGACGTTTTGCGATGGCTTTTAGTTCGTATAGTTTCATGTTTGAGATTATAGCGAAGTTGTTAGAAATATAATATTTGATTTTGAAAGCAAGCTTTCTCTTCATTTTTTTATAAAAAACGAAGCAAAAAATCGTCATCCTCTCGAATCGCTTCGCTTACAAGGTCGTTCGGATGACAAGTATTATTAATAAATAGAATTGAAGCATAATTTTATTTCGCTATAATTCGCGTAATTATTTATATACACAATGTATAACAAGGACAACAAAATGGCACAAACCATTACAGAAAAGATCTTCTCAGAACATGCAGGTAGAGAAGTACATGCAGGGGAGATCGTAAGAGTAGATATTGATATGATTATTGGTAATGATATTACTACGCCTATTTCGATAAGAGCATTTGAAGAGAGTGGGGCAGCGAAATTGGCTAGACCGGACAACTTTAGTATTGTGATGGATCACTACATCCCTGCTAAAGATATTGCGTCAGCGAACCAGGCAAAGATTTCGAGAGAGTTTGCGTATAAACATGACCTCAAATACTTCTTTGATGAAAAAGATATGGGTATCGAGCATGCCTTACTTCCAGAAAAAGGGCTTGTGATCCCTGGTGATGTCATCATTGGTGCAGACAGCCATACTTGTACACATGGTGCATTGGGTGCGTTCTCAACAGGTATGGGAAGTACGGATCTTGCCTTTGCTATGATCACGGGTGGTAACTGGTTTAAAGTGCCTGAGACCATCAAGGTAGAGTTGACTGGGAAACCAGGTAAACACATTTACGGTAAAGACATCATTTTAGAACTTATCCGTCAGATAGGTGTAGATGGTGCATTGTACAAAGCTATCGAATTTACAGGTGAAGCCATTCAATACTTAGGTATGGCAGATAGATTTTCTATCTCAAATATGGTTATCGAAGCAGGTGCTAAAAATGGTATCTTTGCGGTAGATAAGATTACAGAAGCGTATCTTGAAGAGAGAAAAGAAGCCAATGGTAGTTTAAGAGCTGAACCTAAAATTCACTATTCTGATGCAGATGCAGAGTATTGTCAAGTCATTACTATAGACACATCAGCACTTTCACCAGTGATCGCGTATCCATTCTTGCCATCAAATGGTAAACCTGTAGAGCAGGCAGTTGCAGATGACCTTAAGATAGACCAAGTGATGATAGGTTCTTGTACCAATGGACGTATCGAAGACTTACGTATCGCAGCGGAGATCATGAAAGGCAAAAGAGTGGCACGTCATACACGTATGATCGTTACTCCAGCTACGCAAAAAATCTTACTTCAGGCACAAAAAGAGGGCTTGATGGAGATTTTAATTAATGCGGGTGCTGTAGTCTCTAACCCAACATGTGGTGCCTGTTTAGGTGGATACATGGGGATATTAGGTGATGGTGAACGTTGTGTAGCTACAACAAACCGTAACTTCGTTGGTCGTATGGGAGCAAGAACTTCTGAAATTTACTTAGCGAATTCAGCTGTGGCAGCGGCATCAGCTATCGCTGGGAAGATTGTGGATCCTAGAGATATCTAATTTGAACGCTTACAGCTACAAATTTAAGGTAAAGAGTGACGATATTGACTTCAATGGTCATGTTCATAATGTTACCTACCTTAGCTGGATGATAGAAGCTGCAACAAAACACTCTGAAGCAGTAGGTTTTGGCTATGAACAGTGCATAGCGTTAGGTGGCACTTGGGTAGCTAAATCACATAATATAGAGTATAAAAAATCTGTGTTTAAAGATGATGAACTAGAGATGAAAACGTGGATAGAAGATATTGGTAAGATTATGTCTGTCCGCCGTTATGTTTTGACTCGTCCAAATGATAATGCTGTCGTTTGTGAAGGTAAAACAGAGTGGGTTTTTGTCGATAATAAAAAGATGAGACCTATGAAGATTCCACAGGTTATTGTTGATGGGTTTAAAACCCAGCATTAGGGTCAAACCCAAATCCTCCACCGCCAAAATCAGGTGTCCCAAAACTCTGCGTAGCAAAAGAAGGGTCAGAGTGTCCGAACTGTATGGAGCTACTTCTTAACATCGTGATGTCCATCTTCGGGTCTATGCCTTTTGGGCAGACAGCCGTACACTCTCCACATAAAGTACAATCCCA
>SOIK01000094.1 GCA_004377245.1 Sulfurovum sp.
AGATCAAAAGCCACTTCATTTGCACCGATGAGTCCTACCTCTTCATCTGAAGTAACTAAAAACTCTAACGCTTGCCCCTCATCCATCAGTCTCATCATTATAGCGATCGCCATACCATTGTCTGCACCCAATGAGGAGTCTTTGGCTTTCATCCAGCCCTCTTCTTCATAGGTTTCTATAGTGGGTGCTTTCCCCATGCAGACCATATCATAATGGGCTTGCAGGCAAAGTGTTGGTGACCCTTTAGATATAAAGATATTTTTCACTTCATCCACCTCTACACTATAGTCTCTCTCCTTGGCAAAAGAGACTAAAAAGTCTAAAAGTTTATCGGCTTCTTTACTGCAGTGTGGGATTTGTGTAAGGGTTTTAAAGTATTCTATAATTTGTGACATACAAAGCTCTTTTTCTACAATTATATTACATTTTTGATACAATTGCATAAAAAACAGGACTAAATTAATGTGCCTCATCGTCACCATCATAATGCTTGTATTCTCCATCCAAAATCTTATACAGCACCAATGGCTCATAGGTATCTTGCAACTCATTATAGCCCTTGCCTTTTTACTATTGCTTATACGTAACATTCAAAAAGCACGATGTGACCGAAATGGAGGTTGTAACAATGGATGCATGGTTACCAACTGGATAGGAAATTTGTTCAAGAAGAGTTAAATAGCTCTTCCTGAGGCTATAAGCCTAAGCTTTTACGAGAAATCATTTAGTGATTTCCTGCATAAGACTTTAGTCAAAAGTGAGAGGAATTGTATCTGGACTTTGTTCGGATACAAGGAGAATATATTATAAAAAAAGAAGGAAGAATAGTGGAACATTTTTTTACTTGCCCTTACTGCTGGGAACGCATCTCTATAATACTTGACAGTTCAGAAGAGTCAAGCGATTACATTGAAGACTGCGAAGTATGTTGTCGTCCTATTGAACTGATATTTAGATTTTCCGGAGAAGATTTGGTGAGTTTTGAAGCCAGAAGAATGGAGGGGATTTAATCTTACCTTGTATCTCGTCATCCTCGTGCTTGACCCGGGGATCTATAATTTAATTTACTCAACGGCTGTGGATCCCCGTGTCAAGCACGAGGATGACGTATATTATTTATCTTTCCCTATAAAACTAAACCGTTCTACTTTTTTGCCCTCAACCTCTACCTTCTCAGTAAACATCTCATAGGGACGTACCCACATCCCCTCGCCGCCATACAAAGCCTTATAGACAACCATCCACTCTTCTGTTTCAGAGTGCTGGGCAGTAGTTAGTACTTCATAAAGATTTCCTTTATAGTGTCTATATATACCTTTTTCTAATATCATTAAAACTTTTTACCTACATAAAAGTCATAGACCCAAGCAGCTACAGCATTGAGCTCTTCTTCACTCAATTTTCCTTTCAGTGAAGGCATCAGATCAAATCTCTCCAGCGCCATTGCCTGACACATACTCTTATCAAGATGCGGGTAGACCACATAATCTTTAATAAATGCAATCACCACTGCTCTATGTATCTCATCATCGATATCTTCAACGATCTTTATATTCTTTTTAAGTTGTCCTGAAACCTCTACCATAGGCGGTGCTTTAAGTGTTTTAAAGACCTTTTTAGTCTCTTCAGCTGTGATCATCTTGATATGACAAGAGGCGCAGGCTTTATCAAATACCTTTTCACCATCAACTTTTTGTTCTACACCCATGAGAGATATGGCAGCCACACAAAGTAATATTAATATTTTTTTCATCTATTTTCCTTTTTATATCGATATCTATTATTCTATCATCTATTTATAAATACTGAATAATTTATGATAAACTAACTTTATACAATTCTCCACATAAAGGAACTAAGCAATGAAAAAATGGCGTTTAGATTTTAGAGTTTGGCACTGGGTACATGCAGCTGTGGTTTTAGGACTGCTTGGCACAGTATTTTTACGAAAAACATTTTTAAGTTGGAGAACAAACAGTGAACTTCTTACACAAAAACTCTCAGAGATTAACCTGGAAGTAACAGCTGAACAGGCAAAAGTCCTTGCTAAAGCCATCCGTGCACCTATGTGGGAGTGGCATATCATCTTGGGGTATGCTTTGGTTGCTTTATTGGTCTGGAGGATCATACTCTTCTTTACCCAAAGTGGAAAACAAAACTACCAAAACCTCAAAGAGGAGACCCTTCATAAAAAAATGGTGAAACTGGGGTACATTGGCATCTATGCTATCCTCTTTTTTATGGTTATAAGTGGATTGGTGATCCATTTTTATGAAGCACTTGGTCTTACTAAAGATGCTGCACATGACATCAAAGAGATACATGAACTTGTTTTCAATGTTATTCTTATTTTTGTACCTCTGCATATCATCGGTATTTTTGTCGCAGAAAACCAAGATGAAAAAGGGATTATCTCAGATATGGTTAATGGTGGAGAAAAATAGGTTGTGCTACAATAAACTTGGTCAAAGGAGTGTTTCATGAAAAAGGGTCGAAAAATTACATTATTTTCATCTGCTATGCTAATTTGTAATCAATCTCTTTTTGAATTATATCATCCCAATGATCAGCGTTATCGTCATTTTGGAATGAATTGGAGTTAAAATGCGAATTCTTATTGTTGGTGGCGGTATTGCATCGGTTTATACTGCTAATAAAATAAAAGAGTTAAGACCTCAGAGTGAGGTTGTAATTGTTTCTGATGAATCTTACATGCCCTATGATAGGATACATTTATGTCGATTGGTTGATAAAAGTACACCATTAAGTGATATTACATTAGAACTGAATCCTGAAGTGATCGTTGAACTCAATTGCAAGATCAATGCCATTGATAAAGAATCGAAACGGGTGATCAGTGAACATGCTATATTTAAATATGATAAACTTATTATTGCTACAGGGTCAAAACCTAAAACCCTTTTTAATATAAAACATCTAAAAAATGTTTCTACGTTCAGAAGTGCGGACGATAGCTACAAAATTGCCGATGAAATTAAAGATAAAAATGTTGTAATTGTAGGTGTTGGTCCCATTGGCCTAGAGCTTCTTGATACCCTAATCGGCATGAAAGAACCAAAATCAATTACCCTGATAAGCCAAAATGATCGTTTGTATGACGACTACACTATAGATCACAATATTGTGGCATTAATGAAGCAGGCTTTTAGTGAAGATAGCCGAGTTCAAATATTGTTTGACGATGCTATTATTGATAAAGAAATCCTAGATAATCAAGTGCTTAAAGTTATTACAAAACATAGTACGATTGAAGATCCTTTTATAGTTTTTGGTGTAGGGATCATGCCCAATATCGATTTTTCCAAAGAAACCCTTGAAACTGATAAAGGGGTGTTGGTTAATGACTTTATGCGATCTTCAGACCCTAATATTTATGCAGTGGGTGAAGCGGCGCAGCTAATCAGTAGTGGCTTTGTTGCTGGGCATGTAAAGTCTTGTATAAATCAGGCAGATGTTGCCATTGCTACTATTTTCGAACAACCAACTGAACCTTTTAAAAGAGATATCTCTATTGATGCCTTAAAAGTGAGCTCCTTTATGTTAAATGATGTCAGTTCGCCCTTTTATAATCCAAAAGATAAAGCCAACGAAACCATATTGATAAGCTCTGAAGAGGAAAATCGAATTGATCAATATATTATCAACCAAGATAGATTGGTGAGATTTATTGGTATTAATACCAATATTGATCTTTTACATTTATCTCAAATGATGCAAAAACAAGAAGTTGTAGACCCCTCTTATTTTTATCAAAATCGTCTTGTGGGTGAACGGGGTCCTTTGGTATGTTGTTGTGAAGGGAGTTATGAACTTGATTTAATCGATATGATTAAAGAGAATGCAGTGACCTCATTTTCTGAGTTAAAGCCTTTTACTAAAGCTGGACGGGTATGTGGTCGTTGTAAAATGATGATCTCTGATCTAATTTCGCAAACACCTATAGACCCTATGGAAGCCAAACGCTTAAAAGAGGAGCGTCAGAAAAAAGCAAAAGAGGCAGAGTATGCCAAAATTCAAGCTCGCATCCAAAAATATAACACCCTGCATCCACACAACGAGATAAGCACAGGTAATCTTGAGAGTGCATTAGAAATTTTTGATAAAAACAGAGAGTTTAATAAATGGGTCTCCATGTTAACCGCTGATCTAAAGTTACATCCAGACTATGAACCCTTAGTCAAGGAGGGGGTGGAACATCTTAATAAAGTCCCTATTATTTGGTTAGAATTAGCCGATTGTTCCGGTAATTCTGAAGGCTTTATTAAAAATGTCAATCCCAGTGTAGAAGATTTGATCTTAGATTATATCTCTTTGGATTATCACGAACTCCTAATGGCAGCTTCTGGAGATAATTCTGAAAATGCACTGAATAGTGTCATAGAGAATGATCAGTATATTCTAATGGTAGAGGGTGCGATACCTTTAGGATTGGAGGGTAAATTCTTACGCATTGGATCCAAAGGGGAGACGGGCGTAGATCTACTCAAACGGGTAGCCAAAGGTGCAATGGCTGTATTTGCTATTGGCAGTTGTGCCTTGGATGGTGGTGTGGTGGCAGCAGCGCCTAATCCTACAGGTGCTGTAGGTGTGAGCGAAGCTTTAGGGCGGGATGATATTATTAATCTTCCCGGGTGTCCGGTGAATCCTATTAATATTGTAGGCTCCTTACTCCACTTTTTAATGTTTGATGAACTGCCAAAACTTGATGCCAAAAATCGTCCAGAGTGGGCGTATAGTTACCGCATACATGATAATTGTGAGCGTCGTGGTCATTATGATATGGATGAGTTTGTTGAAGAATGGGGTGATGAGGGTGCCAAGAAAGGATGGTGTTTATTTCATATGGGCTGTAAAGGACCTTACGCAGATCTTAATTGCCCATTGGTTAAGTTTAACGAAGGGACAAGTTGGCCGGTTCAGGCAGGACATGGATGTATCGCCTGTGGTGAGGGTAAAATTGCTTTTGATAAATATGCTAATCATCGTCGTATAGAGGAAGAAGAAAATGAATCGTAAAAAAATAATAATTGACCCCATTACAAGAATCGAAGGGCACCTAAGAATTGAAGTGGAGGTTGATGAAGATAATGTGGTAAAAGAAGCATGGGCTTCGGGGCAACTGTTTCGTGGTATTGAAACCATTTTAAAAGGGCGTGATCCTAGAGATGCAGGATTGATCGCCCAACGAATTTGCGGAGTGTGCACCAATGTGCATTACCGCGCATCCATTAGCGCAGTTGAAAATGCCTATAAGATCACACCTGTAGATAATGCAGAAATTATTCGTAACTTAACCACCCTTAGCCTGTTTGTACAAGATCATGTGGTGCATTATTACCACTTGCATTCTTTAGATTTTGTAGATGTTACCGGAGCGATCGAGGCTGATATCTCTAAAGCAGTAGAGGTCGCTAAAACATTTTCTGATAGCCCATTTAAATGTTCAGCGAGTCATTTAAAGGGGATACAAGAGAAACTTAAAAAGTTTATATCTGCTGGGAGACTGGGATTATTTGCCAATGGCTATTGGGGACATGAAGCATATAAACTCTCACCTGAAGAGAACTTAATTCATATGAACCACTATTTTGAAGCGCTGGAAATTCAGCGAGAACTGAGTAAAGCCATAGCGATATTTGCAGGTAAAACACCACACCCTCAAAACTTGATAGTGGGTGGGGTAACCAGTGTGGCAGATATGCTTAATCCTGACAGACTCAACCAATTTATGTTTATTATGAAAGAGACAAGAGGGTTTATAAAAAGAGCCTACCTTCCTGATATTCATATGGTAACTAAAGCTTATTTGGATGATATGAAACAAGGAACAGGAAGAGGACTTGGAAACTTTTTTGCAAGTGGGGGTTACCAGTTTGGAAAACAGCAGATGTTATTTGAATCAGGTGTTATTTTTGATCATCAGTTTAATGAGTTAGAGCCTTTTAATTTAGATCATATAACAGAACATGTCAATCGTTCGTGGTATGAGGGAGATGAAGTTAACCCATATAAGAGTAAAACAGAACCTTTTTATACTGATTTAAATGATGATGGAAGCCTCAAAACAGAAGGCAAATACTCTTGGGTGAAGTCACCGCGTTACAAGGGCAAAGCAATGGAGGTTGGTCCACTTGCTCGGATGATGGTGGGGTATCTTAAAGATTCACCTATTATTAAACCGGTAATGCAACAGTGGATGGATCAGTATAAGCTAGAACTTATTGATTTTTCAACTACCATGGGTCGAACCGTTACAAGAGCCATAGAAGCTGAGATCTGTAATGAATATATTTTTGATTTCATAAGTGATCTGATCGAAAATATCAAATATTACAATGAAGAAACATGGACAAAATATCAATTTGAAGACTTACCGAAAACTTCAAGAGGAAGTGGTATTTATGAAGTACCAAGAGGTGTTTTATCTCATTTTGTAGATATTAAAGAGGCAAAAATTGCCAATTATCAAGTCATAGCCCCAACCACATGGAACGCTTCACCGCGTGATGATAAACAAAGAGGGCCCTATGAGGAATCGATGATAGGGCTAAAACTTAATGATCCAAACAATCCTTTAGAGGTATTGCGTGTAGTGCATTCCTTTGATCCATGTTTGGCCTGTGCAGTGCATGTGATGGATATTAAAGGCAAAACAATTGCTGAGTATAAAGTAAATAGCATGTGTGCCATATAGATAAAGAGTGGTATGATGAAACTTCAAAAAACAATATATCGTAGAGGCACTCTTCAGTTATGCTAAAAAGAGTTATCATCGATGTCAGTGGTATTGTTCAAGGAGTAGGATTTCGCCCTTTTGTTTATACAATTGCTAAAGAGCTAGATCTTAAAGGTTTTGTTCTCAATAATGGTCATGGTGTTCATATTGAGATAGAAGGCACACAACAGAAGCTAAATCTTTTTTTGACCAGGTTACAAGATGAACTTCCCCCACTGGCCCAAATCGATAAGATAAAAAAAGTACTCAAAAAGCCGCAAGGGGATCGTTCTTTTGTCATTCAAGAAAGCAATCAAAGTCAAAAGACAGCATTGATCTCACCTGATATGTCTATTTGCGATCAATGTCTAACTGAATTCTATGATCCGCATGACAAGCGCTATCACTATTTTGCTACCAACTGTACCCATTGTGGTCCACGCTATTCGATCATAGAAACTGTTCCATACGATAGAGCATCAACATCTATGAAGTTTTTCAGAATGTGTCAAGCTTGTGAGAGGGAATATCACGATCCTTTAGATAGACGATATCATGCGCAACCCATAAGCTGTTATGATTGTGGTCCCACTTTAACTTTATATGATGCAAAGCATCAGAAAATAGATAGCCAAGATTTGATTAAAAAAGTAGCTACCCTATTTAATCAAGGTGCTATTATTGCTGTAAAAGGATTAGGTGGCTTTCATTTGATGTGTGATGGGTACAACTATGAAAGTGTCACATTGCTACGTCAGCGAAAAAACAGACCTTTGAAACCCTTGGCTTTACTATTTCCAACGATAGAAGCGATAGAAGAAAATAGTAAAGTGACACCTTTTGAAAAAGTAATGATTCAATCCAAAGAAAAACCGATAGTACTGGTACATAAAAAAACAGATACTCAAATTGCTTCTAATATTGCGCCTGATATTGATCGTATAGGGGTGATGCTCCCTTATACACCTTTACAATTTTTAATTTTTGAGTATTTTAAAAATCCACTGGTTGCGACAAGCGCCAACTTAAGTCATGAACCAATTATTCGCACAAAAGATGAGTTGATCAAAAAACTTGGTAATGTGGTAGATTATATTTTGGACTTTAACCGTGATATTGTGAATGCTGTTGATGACAGTGTTTTACAAATGATCGATCAACGCCCACTTTTTTTACGTCTGGCAAGAGGGTTTACACCCAAGTCCATACCCCTTCCTTTTAAGCTAAATAAAAAGATCCTTGCTGTAGGTGCAGAGCAAAAAAACACTATTGCATTAGCATTTGATGATCAAGTGATCTTAAGTCCTCATATTGGTGATTTAAATTCTATTGAAGCGTTTGATTATTTTGAGAGAACGATGCAAACTTTTAAACAGTTTTACGATTTCATCCCTGATCTTATTGTGTGTGATAGACATCCAGAATATGCAACAACCCTTTGGGCCAAGAAACAACAAATACCTGTTCTTGAGGTTCAACACCATCATGCTCATATTTTAAGTGTAATACTGGAACAACAAATTCATGGTCAAGTTTTAGGTGTTGCTTTTGATGGTACAGGATATGGAGATGATCATACCATATGGGGGGGAGAATTTTTGGTATGCGGTGATGATACATCGTATGAAAGGATAGCTTATTTTAAACCACTTGTTTTACTTGGGGGCAATAAAGCGATTGAGGAGCCAAGACGCATCGCTCTGGCTATGGCATTTGAAGTAATGGATTTAGACAGTGTAAAAAAAACAAAGATTAGTGATTGGTTTAGCTCAACTGAATTAAACCTTTTGCATAAAGCGTATCAAAATAAAATCAATACAATTCAAACCTCATCAGTTGGACGGATATTTGATGGGGTGGCGAGTTTACTGGAGATTGTTCATGTACTTTCTTTTGAAGGTGAAAGTGGCCTGAAAATGGAACAATATTATAATGAAAAAATAAGTAATTACTACAACTTTACTATCAATCATGGGATCATTGATTATGATCCTATGATATCAGCTTTATTACAAGAAGATAATCTGATAAGAGGTGTTTCAATGTTTTTCAACACACTCATTGAGATTATTGTTTCAATAGCACATTCACAAAATTTACCGCTTGTTCTTAGTGGAGGCGTTTTTCAAAATAAAGTGCTAGTGAGTCTTATATTAAAGCGATTAGGAAAAGAAAGGATCAAGTACTATTTTCCTCAAAAGACATCACCTAATGATGGATCAATTTCATTAGGTCAAATTGCATATGGTATAAGGCATTCAAGAAATAATTGAGTAAAAAATGATGAAAGTTTTCCCAGTATATCAATCAAGCTTAAACCGAAGAAAAAAGATTTACTCTTTATGACGTAGTTATTATGGATTTAATTAGTCTTTAAGTTTCAGAGTTATAGCATGAAATAAAGCATCTTAATATGGAGGTATACGTATGAATAGCTATGATGCGCTTTTTAAGCAGGCAAGATTGCAATTGGATTCGTTATCAAAGTTGTCTTCACTCAAAGAAGATCCATTAGAAGTAATGCTTGAAAAAAATCATCTCGACCGACGTGATTTTATTAAATGGGCTGCATCGATTACAGCTATGTTGGCATTACCTGGGCACTTTACACCACTTGTAGCTGATGCAGTCAAATTAGCTGACCGTCTTCCATTGGTGTGGCTTCATCTGGCTGAATGTACGGGATGTAGTGAATCACTTATTCGTACCGACTCTCCAACCATTGACTCTCTCATTTTTGATTATGTTTCTTTAGAATACCATGAAACACTGATGGCAGCATCAGGGTGGCAAGCTGAAGAAAATCTTGAAAATGCTATTAAAAATTATGCGGGGCGCTACATACTACTTATTGAAGGTGGAGTACCTACTGCAATGAATGGCCAGTATTTAACCATAGGTGCGCAAGCAAGAACAGGTGTAGATCTGCTTCATCATGCTGCTGCTTCTGCGGCTGCTATTTTTTCCATAGGGACATGTGCTAGTTTTGGTGGGATACAGGCTGCTGCACCTAATCCGACCGGTGCTAAAGGTGTAGATAAAGTGATCTCTAAACCAGTGATCAATGTACCAGGATGTCCACCAAATGCTAAAAATATTGTAGGTACTTTAGTCTATTTTATCCTTTTTGGGACCTTACCTGCGATTGATGTATATAGCCGTCCGAAATGGGCTTATGGTAATCGCATACATGATAATTGTGAACGTCGTGGCCATTTTGATGCAGGTGAATTTGTTGAGACGTTTGGAGATGGTGGTGCAAAAGAAGGTTGGTGCTTGTATAAACAAGGATGTAAAGGTCCTTATACTTTCAACAACTGCTCTGTTGAACGTTTTAACCAGCATACCAATTGGCCTATTGGTGCGGGTCATGGATGTATGGGATGTAGTGAACCCAATTTTTGGGATACGATGGGACCACTTGAAAAACCGATTGATTCACATTTGCTAATGGGACTAAACGCAACGGCTGATAAGATAGGTACAACACTCTTAACTGCAACTGCAATCGGTATCGGTGCCCATGCGGTAGCTAGCTTATTTGCCAAAAGTAATGATAGAAATAATGAGGAGGAGCAGTCATGAGTAAACGTGTAGTAATTGATCCCATCACAAGGATCGAAGGACATTTACGCATTGAAGTGGAAGTAGATGAGAACAATGTTGTTCAAAAAGCTTACTCCTCATCAACACTTTGGCGTGGGATTGAACTCATATTAAAAGGTCGTGATCCAAGAGATGCTGGTTTAATGTCACAACGTATTTGCGGAGTGTGTACCTACTCTCATTACAAAGCTGGGGTTGAAGCGGTTGAAGATGCACTTGGCGTCACACCACCACTGAATGCACAACTCGTTCGTTCTCTTCTCAATGAGTCACTTTATATGCATGATCATGTGGTTCATTTTTATCATCTACATGGACTTGACTGGGTAGATATCATCTCAGCACTTAAAGCTGACCCTGCTAAAGCATCTAAAGAAGCCTTTAAATATACCGATCTTCCTATAGCTACAGGTGAGGATGAACTTAAAGCTGTACAAGAGCGTGTAAAAGGGTTTGCAAGCAAAGGTTCACTTGGACCATTTGCCAATGCGTACTGGGGCAACAAGACATACAAGTTCACACCTGAACAAAACTTGATTGCTCTTTCACACTACCTAAAAGCTTTAGAGGTTCAACGTACAGCAGCACAGATGTTTGCCATTTTTGGTGCCAAGCAGCCACACCCTCAAAGTTTGGTCGTAGGTGGGATCACAAGTGTAAAAGACATGTTAAGCCCTGCACGTCTTATTGAGTGGAAAAGTAAATATGAGATCGTCAAAGATTTTATCGATCGTGCCTATTACGCTGATGTGGTCATGGCTGCTGCTGCATATGGAACAGAAGAGAGTGTCTTAGGTGGCATGGGTGTCAAAAATTTCTTATCTGGAGATGCTTTCTTACTAAGCCGTAATAAAAACTTGTTTGAATCAGGCATCATCAAAAACGGTGATCTAAGTAAAGTTTATGAGATCGAAGATCAAAAGATCGAAGAGGATGTTACACATGCATGGTACAAAGGTGAAAAACCGCTTCAGCCTTATGATGGGATCACCGATCCTGACTATACTGGGTTTATAGATGGAGATACTGTCAATGGACCAGCCAAGATCATCAATGAAAACGATAAATACAGTTGGGTCAAAGCACCGCGTTATGATGGAGAGAGTTATGAGGTCGGACCGCTTTCATCGATGCTGGTCAACTATGCAAAAGGAAACAAAGTCGTAGTAGATACAGTCAATAGCTTTTTAAAGCGCACCGGCCTACCAGTGGAAGCTCTTTTTACAACACTTGGACGAACAGCAGCACGTATGCTTCAGACCAAAGTGATCTCAGATAATGCGATTACGACATTTAATTCATTGATAGAAAATATCAAGAGTGATCAAAGTACCTATACCCAATTTGAGATCGACCCAAACAAAGAGTATAAAGGACGTTTCATCGGAGAGGCACCTCGTGGTACACTCGGCCACTGGGTGCGTATCAAAAATGGTTTGATCGAGAACTACCAAGCGGTTGTTCCTACTACCTGGAATGCAGGACCAAGAGATGCAAACGATATTATAGGGCCTTACGAGGCGTCACTTGTTGGGCTCAAGATCGAAGATCCGACTAAACCGTTAGAGGTTTTACGTATCATCCATTCGTTTGATCCATGTATGTCATGTTCTGTACATGTCATGGATATCAAAGGCAAAGACTTAACTAACTTTAAGATCTCTACGATGAATGGTGGAACAGCCTGTTAAGGAGGGTAAGATGAAAGAGACCAAACGAACTTATTATCCTGATTTTGTTTACAGTGGTGCCAACCGAATTTTGCATTGGTTACGTGCGCTTACCATTACCGTATTAACCGTAACAGGTTTTTATATCGCTGATCCTTTTTTAGCTCCGACAGGCAAAACCCAAGATCTGGTATTTGCACAGTGGGAGATGTGGCACTATATTTTTGGATTTATCCTGCTTGCTGCTGCGATATTAAGGCTTTATCTTTTCTTTTTTGGAAAAAACCATGAAGGAGAAACGAGGTCTATTAAAGATGTGCTAAGTCTAAAATCATGGATCACACAGATCAAGTCCTATTTTTTCATTGGTGAATTACAAAAAAAAGGGATCTACGGTCCAGTTCAATTTGTAACCTATTTTGCGATCACAATTCTTGTCTTTTTAACTGTACTTACAGGATTTATACTCTATTCCAATGTCTATCATCAAGAGTTCGGGGGATTGATCTATGGACCGCTTAGCGTGGTAACTAGCTGGTTTGGGGGATTGGCTCAAGTACGTTTGATCCACCATATTACCATGTGGGGATTTATCATATTTGTACCGATCCATGTCTATATGGTGGTCTGGTCAGCCATACGCTTTAAACACAATGCGCTTGATGTGATGTTTACTGGATATGATTATCATCTAAGAAAAGAAGAAAAAGAAAAAGCAGAGGGTTCTGAGTGAAAATACTGGTTTTAGGTATCGGCAATATTTTATTTGGCGACGAGGGAGTTGGTGTTCATATAGTTAATTATATACAGAAGAAGTATCGATTTGACTCATCTCATCAAGTCGATCTGCTTGATGGAGGTACTCTCGCCCAACATCTTATCCCAATCATTGTCGAGTATGACTATCTGGTGATTATTGATACAGTAAATGCACCTGGTGTAAGTGCCGGTGAAGTCTATTTTTTTGATTTTGAGAATGTGCCTGCGGGAGTCGACTGGCAAGGAAGTGCACATGAAGTAGAGATGTTACAGACTTTGACCATGATGGATCTTGTTGGGGACAGACCTACAACAAAAATTATTGGCATTGTACCAACGATCATTGAACCTATTGAGTTTTCATTATCGCAGGAAGTCTTACAAGCTGTAAGTACAGTAGAAAATACTTTAGTTGAACATCTTAGATCTTTAGATATCGATCTGGTGATACAAAAAGAGATGAACATCCAAGAGATCTTACCCCTATCCTATAAGATGCATTATGAAAATAGCATTTAACTTTGATTACCTCCATCACAATGGTCTGATGACCCGTCTGCTCAATGAGATCAAAAAAAGCGCAGCGATCTCTGTTTTGTTACACCAGGAACAAAGCCTCTACAGCATTGAGGCTGAAGGTACCCAAGAAGAGTTAGAGACATTAGCTAAACTTGTCTCCACGATGGTTCCTTTATCTCTTTTTTTAAAAGAGTATCACCTAAATGAGGTTGAATCGTTTACAGGTTCTGATCAGCTCTTGGAAGACCGATCAAGTTTTTATCAGATTCCCTATTGTCCTATATGTCAAGAAAAAGTGATCAATAAAACATTGCTCTCTTTTGATGCATGTAAGGTTTGTGGTGACTCTGATACTAAGATATCAATTGAATCATGGTTAGAGCGATATAATAGTAGTGATTTTTATGAGATGATCAATACACTAGCTCAAGAGCTTATCGAAAAAAAGGTCCTGAGCCTCCAGACTGCTTATGGAAACCGTATCCTCTCGATGAGTGAGAGTGAACAGACCCAGCCTTATGGTGTACTATGCTGTGATATTGAAAAACTGCCTCAATCATTTGTTGTCAATCAATCAGAACTTCAAACTTTTCTACTCATTGAAAAACCCTCTATTCGACTAAAACCAAAACTACAATTTCGTGCATATAATGACCTCAAACATGTCTGGTATGATGTCTCTTTGGCTGATGACATTATCACATTGGCTTTGACCCAGGCACTCAAAACACATGGAGTCGACCTGATATTTGCATCCCATGTTTCGACACTTAAATGTGCTGTAGCTTTAGAAAAGCCTTTCATCATCTCAACAGGACGAGATCTTTTACCTTTAAGATTTGATATAGGATTAAAAGTCAGTACACAATGTAAAGCCTTTGGGTTTTATGCTGTAGGTGATCAAGAAAAAATAATCATAGACTATGATGTGAGTCAAAACAGACTAAATGATGCCGTTACTTTCATCCCTGAAGGCAGTAAACGGCATCAACAAGGCATGATCTCTTTTGAGCCTTCTCATGGTGCTTTTGAATCGATTGTTTTTGAAAACAATTTATTTGGACAATCACTTTGTGGGGTTCATTTGAGCCATGATACACAGTCACAAATTTTTAGTTACTCTCCTAAAATTGGATACACTTCAATGGTAAAGTTCCAAAATCATCACCAACAACCAAAAGTGATGCTAGAGTCTATATCTGGTCTTGAAGAGAGTGCACAAAGGTTAGTTACAAATTTTGCAAATCAATATGAAACACTGTACTGCAAACTTCAAACTTTCACTTTTACAAATCTTGACGAAGTAGAACCTATTACAGAACTGTTTGGTTTGGCTTCTGCGATATTAGGGATGTATGAAGGCAAGGATATCATCGAAGGTGCCAAAACACTTGAAGCCAATGCCATCGAGTTTGGCGGAAAGTCAGGTCCGCGTATTGACTATAAGATAATGCAAGTAGGTGATCACTACTACCTTGACACCCTCACTGCACTCAGATCAGCGATCAGCTTTAAGCTCGCAGGAGTAGATGATGTCTTACTGAGTTTTGGATTTATCGATTCATTGGCCGATTTTATTGCCACTCAAGGGCAGATGGCAGATGCTAATATTGAAATAAGTGGTATAGCACTTAGTGGTAATGTTTATGAAAATAGACAACTATTAATGCGTACACTTAATAATGTATCACCTAATTATTCTATCTATACCAATAAAAATTTAAGTATGGATAATGATAATATTGTACTTGGTGCATTGATGCTTGGAAATGAACTTAAAGGTTAGAGATGGAGGCTGGATTATTGATTATATTTTGGCATGGATTACTTCATGCCTTTGGTCCTGATCATTTAAGTGTGATTGCTGATTTTTCCATTGGTAAATCAAAACAAAAAACTTTTTTTATTACACTTGCTTTTACAATTGGACATGGAATAATGTTATTTGTCGCTATATCTCAGTATTTCGCCTCATTAACATACCCCTTTTTGCAAAATTGTGATGAATATAGGTTATAGTCACTATTATCATTTTATCATGGCGTATCAATTTAAGCTGATACTCCTGCCATAATTGATAGAATAATTTGTAATATATAGGGAAAAGGAGTAGAGATGATAAGAGCATTTTTAATAGTTTTTTTCTTTTTGGTATCTTTTTTAGATGCGCATGAAAAAGGTAACGGGCATATGCACTTTTTAGGTGTTTTGCATATCCACGATATATTTGCTGTTGCAGCAGCTTTAATTGTTGTCTTTTTAGTCTATAGAAACTTTTTAGGAAACAGATAAATGTGTCAAGATTGCGGATGTAGTATAACAGAAACCGAACACCACCACCATCATGAACATCAAAATGTGCATGATAATCCACAACTTAACGATAGTAAAACCATTGAAGTGATTACAAAGATCCTTGATAAAAACGATCAAGAAGCAGGGCATAATAGAAGTCACTTTGATAATCATAATGTATTAGCGATTAATCTTATGAGTAGTCCTGGTAGTGGTAAAACAAGTCTGCTTGAGGCTATTGCTGATCAAGAGAGTTTTAAATTTGGTGTGATCGAGGGTGATTTAGAAACCAGTCGTGATGCTGATCGCATTATTGCCAAAGGAATACCTGCTTATCAAATCCAGACAGGAACGGCATGCCATTTAGATGCATTTATGGTGCATAAAGGCTTACATGCCATGCCTCTTGAAGAGATAGATGTTTGTTTTATTGAAAATGTAGGGAACCTTGTTTGCCCTGCGAGTTATGATGTGGGCAGCCATTTAAATGTGGTGCTTGTGTCCGTACCGGAGGGGGACGACAAGATTGAGAAATATCCTGTGATGTTCAGGAAAGCTGATCTTATTTTAATTACCAAAACCGATCTTTTACCTTACTTTGATTTTGATGTAGAAAGCGCTAAAGCAGCTGCACGAAAACTCAAACCAAACGTTGACATCATTGAGGTTTCAACCAAGCAGAGTGATACCATCAAAAAAGTGATCAATTGGATCGAATTTAAACGAAGCTTGAGAGACTAACATGTGTTTATCCATTCCGTCAAAAGTCATTAAAATAGATGAAAACAATATAGCAACTGTCGATACAATGGGCATTCAAAGAGAGGTAAGTCTAGATTTGATGGCAGATGAAGTTCATCTTGGTGATTATATTTTAATTCATGTCGGTTTCGCTATGAATAAGATTGATAAAGCTGAAGCCTTGGCCAGTTTAGAGGTCTATCAAGAGATGGTTGAGCAGATGGAAGAGGAAGAGAGGCAGCAAGTCGTAGAGGAATCGGATAATTGTCCTAGTAATGGAGTATAATGATGAATGAGTTAAAATTAAAAGACTTATACGATCAGTTCCGTAATCCAAAAATAATTAAAAGTTTAGCAGCACTTATAGAAAAAGAGTCCATAAAATTTAAAACTCCCCTTCGTATTATGGAAGTGTGTGGCGGGCACACCCATACGATCATGAAGTATGGTTTGATGCAGATCTTACCTAAAAATATCGAGTTTATTCATGGTCCGGGTTGCCCTATATGTATCATGCCCAAAGAGCGTATCGATCATGCTATAGCTCTTGCCAATATTGAAGATGCTATTTTATGTACCCTAGGTGATATGATTAGAGTGCCAGGGTCTAAAAGTACCTTAGCCAAAGAGCGCGCACGCGGTAAGGATATTCGTCCTTTATACTCTCCTATGGATGTGCTTAAAATTGCCAAAGAAAATCCAGATAAAAAGATTATCTTTTTTGCTATTGGATTTGAGACAACGACACCGATGACAGCAGCTGTAATTGATCATGTTTTAAAAAATAATATAGATAACGTATATTTTCATATTAACCATGTACTTGTTCCTCCTGCTATAAAAGCAATAATGGACCCGGGTAAGGCGAAAATAAATGCTTTTATCGGACCATCTCATGTAAGTGTGATTACAGGTTCTAAAATTTATGAACCATTATCACAAACCTATCAGACTCCTATAGTTGTCAGTGGATTTGAACCTGTTGATGTGATGGAGGGTATATTGATGATGGTACGTCAAAAAAATGAGGGGCGCAGTGAAGTAGAGATAGAGTACAAACGCTCTGTAACAAGAGAAGGCAATCTTAAAGCTCAAAAGATGATTAACCATTATATGGAACCACGTGGACATTTTAGGTGGAGAGGGATAGGAGATATCCCAAAATCAGCACTTAAACTCAAAGATGAATACGCCATGATAGATGCAGAAAAAGTTTTTGCAGATGTTTTATCAAACGAACCCATTGATGATCATAAACTTTGTATTTGTGGAATGATATTACAAGGCTTAGCAAAACCTAAAGATTGTAATGTTTTTGGTAAAGTGTGTACACCAAACAATCCACTTGGAAGCTGTATGGTGAGTGATGAAGGAGCATGCAACGCATACTATAGATATGGAGAGATTGATGGGTAAACGATTATTACTAAGCCATGGTGGTGGCGGAGAAGAGAGCAATCAACTGATCCGTGAACTCTTCTTTAAACATTTTGGCAATGAAATACTCTTACGTGATGAAGATGCCGCAGTTCTTCATGTACAAAACAAAATTGCATTTACGACCGATAGTTTTACTGTTAGTCCCATCTTTTTTTCTGGTGGTAACATCGGGAAATTAGCAATTGTAGGAACGGTGAACGATCTAGCGATGATGGGAGCAAAACCACTCTATATCAGCTGTGGGTTTATGATTGAAGAGGGGTTGCTTTATTCAGAGCTAGAGATGATTGTGAAGACGATGGCTGAAGAACTTGCAGTCAGTGGTGCCAAGATCGTATGTGGGGATACGAAGGTGGTGCCCAAAGGGAGTGTCGATAAGATTTTTATCAATACTTCAGGTATCGGTGAAGTGCAAGCCTCTGATATTTCAGCACATAATTTGGAAGAGGGAGATGCGATCATCGTCTCACGAGATATAGGAAGACATGGTGCGACGATATTGGCTCAGCGTGAAGGGATTGATATTGACTCGGGGTTATCCACTGATTGTGCAACACTATGGCCGATGGTTGAGCGCTTACTCGACCAAAACATCATCCCCAACGCGATGCGTGATGCCACACGCGGTGGGTTGGCGGCTGTTTTAAATGAGTGGGCGATGACATCTGATATCTGCATTGAACTTGAAGAGCAGTCGATCCCCATAAGTGATGATGTACAAGGGTTATGTGAAATCTTTGGATTTGAAGCAAGCGATTTTGCCAATGAAGGGACATTTGTTTTAGCTGTGAAGTCTGAGTATGCTCAAAAAACGATTGAACTTTTACACACCTTTGAAAACAGTAAAACAGCAGCCATCATCGGCAAAGCAACAACAAGAAAAAAACAAAAAGTAATTATCAACACCGCATGGGGAAGCAGCCGTTACCTTGATCTACCAAAAGGTGAATTGCTGCCAAGAATTTGCTAATGCATGAATACTCTATTGTTCAAGCCTTATTAGAGCAGTGCCAAACCCATGCCCAAGCCAATGATGCGACTAAAATAACGGAAGTTACAGTAAAGATCGGTGCACAAAGTGGGGTCGAACTCCATCTATTTGAGGTAGCCTTTGATACATTTAAAGAAAAAACAATTTGTGACGAAGCCAACTTGATTATTGAACATCAGCCTTTGTTGATTTATTGTAATGATTGTGCTCAAGAATACACATTGGAAAAGCCGGAGTATGTTTGTCCTGAGTGCCAGAGTTTGTATATTAAAGTTGTAGACGGTGAAGATATGTATTTAATGCGTTTAGAAATGGAATAGTATAGAACTTTTGATATACTTCCACCAATATTTTAAAATGGACAACAGATGATACAACTCACCAATATAACTAAAAGCTTCGGCGGACAAACACTTTTTCGCAATCTCAACCTCAAAGTCACTTCCAATCAAAAGATAGGACTCATCGGACGTAATGGTACAGGAAAATCTACGCTCTTTAAGATCATTCTAGATGAAGAGAGTCATGATGAGGGAGAAGTAAGCATCCCTAAAAACTACCGCATAGGTACACTCCGTCAGCATCTTGAATTTTCTAAGCCAACGGTACATGAAGAGTGTGCACAGATACTCCCTGAAGATGAGCAATACAATTTCTATAAAATAGAGAAGATCCTCTTTGGACTTGGGTTTACAGCTGAAGATTTAGAAAAAGATCCTCTTAGCTTCTCAGGTGGATACCAGATACGTATCAACCTGGCTAAACTCCTTGCTACAGAGCCAAATATGCTTCTGCTTGATGAACCTACCAACTACCTGGACATCCTTTCTCTTCGTTGGCTTAAACAGTTCATCCGTGAGTTTGATGGTGAAGTCATACTCATCACCCACGACCGTGAGTTTATGGATGCGGTTACTACACATACCATGGGTATACAACGCAAAGGCATACATATGGTACAAGGAAGTACTGTAAAATACTATGAAACGCTAGCCTTGCAAGATGAAACCTATGAGAAGACAAAACTCAACCAAGATAAAAAAAGAAAAGAGCTTGAAGAGTTCATTGCACGAAACAAAGCGCGAGCTTCTACTGCTGCGCTTGCACAATCTAAAGTTAAGATATTAGAGAAAATGGACGAGATGGAAAGCTTAGAGAGTGAAGCTTCTCTCTCTTTTAAATTTAACTACAAAGAGACTCCTGCCAAAGTACTCTTTCGTGCGGAAGAACTGGGCTTTGGATATGATGAGGGTCATCCTCTTTTTGAGAAACTTACTTTTGCCCTTGAAAATGGAAAATGTTTAGCCATCATAGGGAAAAATGGTAAAGGTAAATCCACCCTGCTCAACTACATCGCAGGAGAACTTCCACAACAACAAGGAGAACTCTCTTTTCACCCCTCCACTACCATGGCACACTTCGGACAAACCAACATAGAGAGACTCCATACTAAAAGTACCATCATAGATGAAATTGCTTCAGTCGATAAAAAGATAGGTATTGCAGAAGTCCGTGGTATCTGTGGAACGATGATGTTCTCAGGTGAACTTGCAGACAAGAAAATAGAAGTTCTCTCAGGAGGAGAGAGAAGCCGTGTCATGCTAGGAAAGATCATCGGAACCCCTGCGAATCTTTTGTTACTGGATGAACCTACCAATCACCTGGATATGCAGTCCATAGACTCACTTTGTGATGCTATAGGCTCCTTCCAAGGCTCAACTATCATGGTCACACACTCCGAAATGCTACTACGTAAACTAGCCGATGCACTCATCATCTTTCATAAAGGTACGGCTGAGTATTTTGATGGCTCTTATGATGATTTTTTAGAAAAAATAGGTTGGGAAGAGGAAGAAGGTACAAGCAAACCTAAAAAATCTAAACCAAAACTAGATAAAAAAGAGCGTAAAAAACGTAGAACTGCCATCATCCAGGAAAAAGCCAAAGAAGCTGGTCCATATAGAAAAGAATTAACCTTTTTTGAAAGTAAAATAGAAGAACTCGAAACACTGGAGAAAACACAGAATACAGCACTTTCCCAAGCATCCAATAGTGGTGACAACTCTGCCATGATAGAACACTCAAAAGCTGTAGCAGATACACAAGCAGAAATAGAAATTTTATTTGAACGACTTGAGGTGGCGAGTGAAATATTAGATGAGATAAACAGTAAATATGAAATAAAATTAGCAGAGCTTGAATAGTATGACAATTTGACATATTTCCGATATAAAAAATGGGAAGTTGTTATAATTTCTATGCAGTTTAACTTGTTGTTTTTCAAAACAACAGCTGGAACTGTTGTTTGAATTCGCTAGTTAAATTTTAACTGCGAAAGGATGTGAGCATTATGGATATACTCATCCTAATACTTACGATTGTTGTAGCTATCTTACGATACTACACTAATTAAACATTCAGAGGGAGCTAACGCTCTCTCTTCAAACATCATTTTATCATAATATTTTATTTTTGTAAACTAGAAGAAACTAAATTGAAAAATAGCCCTCGTTCCCATGCTCTGCGTGGGAATGCATACGAGAGTTTTTGTAGGTAAATCAGCTTATTTTGTTGATTGAAGTGAAGTATGCATTACTACGGAAACCGTAGTAACGAGAAAAAAATAGAAGAACTTGAAACAGTAGTAGAAACACAAAATGAAGCACTTTCCAAAGCATCAAACTCTGGAGACAACTCAGCGATGATAGAACACTCAAAAGCTGTAGCCGACACACAAAAAGAGATAGAAAATCTATTTGAAAGACTTGAAGTGGCTAGTGATGCTTTAGATGAGATAAATAGTACATATGAAGTAAAATTAGCAGAGTTGGAATAGTATGACAACATGACATATTTTTCTCTTGTTCCCAAGTTGTACTTGGGAACGCATACGAGAGTTTTTGTAGGTAATACTGCTTGTTTAGTTTATTGAAGTTAAGTATGCTTTCCCATCGAGACGATGGGAACGAGACTACACCGAATAATAAGTAGCACCCTTATGGTGCACCACCAATGCCGTAGTACTCTGCTCTGGATGTATCTGAAAAGTCTCAGAGAGTTCTATACCGAACTCTTCAGGCTTTAACATATCAAAGAGTTCTCTACTTTGTTCTAAGTCTGGACAAGCTGGGTAACCAAATGAATATCTTGCACCCTGATAACGGTTCATACGTACATCTCTTAGCGTATGCCCTTCGTCTTCAGAAGCAATATTTAAATCCAAACGAATTTGCTTATGTACTACCTCTGCAAGAGCTTCTGCTAGTTCTACTGAAAGGCCGTGAACCATATTGTACTCCAGGTACTTGCCTGCATCGTAGAGCTCTTTTTCATAAGCTGCGAACTTTGGTCCTGCACTTACACAGGTAAGTGCTATAACATCGTGTCTGTCGTGTCTGTAGAAGTCACTGAGTGCTCTGTGTGGTTTTCTGCCTTGTCTTGGGAAAGAGAACTTCGTGACTGCTCTACCGATGACTTTGTATAAAGGCTCACGGTTGGCGTTGGCATCGATATTCCAGCCTTCACTCTCATCAAACAAGAACAACTCCTGATCATCACTCCTGCAAGGGTAATAACCGTAAATGATAGTAGGCTCGAACAGATCTTTATCTATGAACTCTTTTTTCAAGCGTTCAAAAGCAGGGTAGACTGTCTCATCTATGAGTTTTTGGTACTCCTCTTTATCCATACCTTTACTCTTGTAACCCCAGTGCATTTTGAAGACTGAGCGTGTGTTTATCCACTCGTAGATCATATCAATGTCAAGATCGGCTTTTTGAAGTACCCTTCGTCCCCAGAACGGTGGTGTCGGTATCTCCACAGAACGGTCTGGCATCTTTATCTCTGCAAATGGAGGGATGATGACCTCTTTTTTAATCTTTGCTTCACGCTCCATCATGTCACCAGCCATACGTGTGTCAAGGCCTATAGAGTTGTCTTCGTTATACTTCTCTATGCGACCCATAGCGATAACACCATCAAAAGCATCACGACAGTAGAAGATAGGGCCTTTGTAGATAGGACGACAGAAGTCATCGACAAAGCTTCTTGTGAGTGCTGCTCCACCCAGAAGTACAGGTATATCCATACCCATCTCAGCCATCGCTTCGAGATTATCTTTCATCACGGCTGTTGACTTTACTAAAAGTCCACTCATGCCTATGGCCTGGATGGATTGTTTTTCTACTACATCAAAATACTCTTGAAGCTCTGTTTTGATCCCTACGTTGACCACTTTAAAACCGTTGTTGGAGAGAATGATATCTACAAGGTTTTTACCCACATCATGCACATCACCTTTTACTGTGCCTATGACAAGTGTCGTGTCCGTCTCTTTCTCTTTTTTGGTCAAATATGGATTTAAATAGTCCACTGTGGTCTTCATCGTCTCGGCTGACTGAAGTACGAACGGCAACTGCATCTGCCCTGAACCAAAGAGTTCTCCGACTACTTTCATCGCATCGATAAGAATCTCATTAACTATCTTATCTGGATCTATCTCTTTACGTGCCTCTTCTACTAAAGGTATCATCCGCTCTTTGTCACCATCGAGAAGCAGTTTGGCTATCTTCTCTTCAGAACTCATCGCTTCATACTCTTCATCTGAACTGTCATCTTCTAGCGTTTTGTCTGAAAAGTGTTCTATGAACTTAAAGAGTGACTGGTCATCTGGAGCAAAAAGTAACTCTTCACAAATGTTTTTGTCTTCTTCACTCATCTTCATGAGTGGTACAATGTGCTTCACATTGATGATAACCGAGGTCATACCCGCTTGGATACAGTGATGCAAGAAAACAGAATTTAGAAACACTCTGGCATTTTTATCGAGTCCGAAAGAGATGTTAGAAAGCCCAAGGGTAGACCCCACTTCAGGGTGTCTTATATGTAATTCTCTTATAGCTCCAAGTGTTTGTATAGCCGCGTCACGGTACTCCAAGTCTCCTGAACCTACCGTAAATGTTAGCATATCAAAAATGAGGTTACGAGGGTCTATGCCATGACGATTCACACAAAGGTCATAGATACGTTCTGCTTGAGCTACTTTGTCTTCAGTAGTCTTTGCCATCCCTTTTTCATCAATGGTTAAACAGACTAAAGCAGTTCCGTATTTTTTCGCTAATTGACAAATAGCATCAAGCTTCTCTTCACCATCTTCAAGGTTTACAGAATTGATAATAGGCTTTCCACCGATGCATTTAAGCCCTGCTTCCATGGTGTTCACACGTGTTGCATCTGGCATAAGTGGCAGAGGGATTTTCTGATTATATATCTCCATCACAGCAGCCATATCTGTCGCACCATCACGTCCTGCAAACTCTACGTTGACATCAAGTAAATGTGCACCGTCACGAACTTGTGCCTGACCTACAGTCAGCGTACCCTCATGGTCTCCAGCGATGATGAGTTCACGAAAGGCTTTTGAACCCGTTGCATTACTTCTTTCACCGATCAACAGTGGTGCAGGCTCTTGAAAAAGTTCAGTCGTATTAAAAAGTGAAGCAATAGACGGCTCTATAGAACCGCTAGGCTTCTTAGGCTTTATCACTTCAACGGCTTTCTTAAGTGCCTGTATATGCTGAGGCGTAGTACCACAACATCCACCAAGAAAACTCACTCCGTCAAACTCTGTAAATTCAAGTTGCTTTTCAGTAAACTCATCAGGTCCCATAGGGTAGTAAGTGTACCCTCCTCTGTTTTGAGGAAGGCCAGCGTTTGCATGTACTGAGATAGGTATATCACAAAGTTCACTCAGTGTCTTGAGATGTTTTTTGACTTGGTCGGGCCCTGTACCACAGTTAAAACCAAGAGATAAAATATCAAACGGTTCCAAGATAGTCACGATCGTTGTCGCATCCGTACCAATAAGCATAGAACCACTAAGCTCGATAGTCACTGAAACCATGATAGGAAGCTTAACTTCTCTCTCTTCATTTGCAGCTTCACAAGCGTGTAGTGCTGCTTTAATTTGTAATGGATCTTGGCAAGTCTCTAAAAGGAAAACATCACAACCACCATCGATGAGACCCAATGCACAAAGTTTATACCCTTCATATATCTCATCATAATGGATATGTCCTAAGGATGGAAGTTTTGTCCCTGGTCCAACCGAACCCAGCACAAATTTAGGTGACTCCTCCGTACCATACTCATCACATATCTCTTTAACAAGTACTGCACCTTTTTTTGAGAGTTCATACGCACGTTCACCCATCTGATACTCATCGAGCACCCATGGCATGGTTCCAAAGGTATTGGTCTTTATGAGGTCAGCTCCAGCCATCGCATAACGTTTGTGTATACGTTTGATGAGTTCTGCAGCTGTATCATTGAGAAGTTCATTACACCCCTCTTGATTTACACCTTTATCATCAATCCAAGCTTCTTCAGGGACTTCAAGGTCTTGTATCTGTGTACCCATAGCACCATCGATGACTAAAATACGTTGTTCCAGTAGTGACTTTATCGTTTCAGTGATAGACAAAAAACTTCCTTTAGGGGTTCTATTACCCCGACATGTAATGTCGTAATTGTAGCAAAGTATGAGATAAATATGATTAAAACAGACAACTACCCTCATCTCTCATATCAATGTAAGCTATAGATGATATTATTCCAAATATATGTATTGAAAAAGCTAAACCCATTGTGAAGTGGGGGCAGAAAGCCATGGGATTCAAGAAGCCAGCCAGGCTACCAATAATATATAAAGTTACTCTTCTTTGAAACTTATATATTTATTTTCCATACACATTGCACACTACATTATTATCATTGGACATCGCATCATTATGTTCAATACATAAGGGGAAAATATGAGTCAAATTACTAAAAACATTATCACTGGTAAATCAATCACAAAACCTGAACCTGTAGACGAAGAAGTTCCATTTGATGGTGGAGTAATGATTACAGAGACAGATACTGCAGGTATCATCACTTATGCCAATCGTAAGTTCAGAGAAATGACAGGCTATTCAAAAGAAGAACTCATAGGTTCACCTCACAGTATCAACAGACATCCCGATATGCCTAAAGCTGCTTTCAAAGGGTTGCGGGAAACAATCAAAGGTGGAAATTATTGGGAAGGTCTTGTTAAAAATATGAACAATGAGGGGAAATACTATTTTGTTGAAGTTTGGATCAAACCAAAATTTGATGAGGACAATAAAATTGTAGGGTATATCGCAGGACGTAAAATTCCTGATAGAGGCTCCATGAACAAGGCTTTACCACAATATAAAGAAATGCTTGCTACTGAATAATCAGCAGCTCTTTAACCTTAAAGGCTTTTTTTCGCTTCTTGTAAAGCAGCAATCACTGCATCTATATTCGCTTTAGGAATATGCACTTTCCAATCTGGCTCATCTGCATTAGCTTGTAATGAAATACCGATACTCGCTACACTCTCACTCTTTGGACCATAAGGTTCCGCTACTGTAGTAACAGTGATCTTTCCATTTGTACCACTAAGTGTCATCTCATCTATTTTTGTTACTGCTCCGCTCATAATCATTCCTTTATATTTTAATATACAAAATAATTATATCACAATTATTTACTGTTTTTTACGTTTAAGTAAACCAGCCATCTTTGCTTGCATACGCAACCACATTTTATGGTCAATAGCAGGGAAACCGGCATAAGTCTTACCACCTTCAAGTGACTTGGTAACACCACCTTTTGCTGCGATGGTAGCAAAATCACCAATATGAAGATGGCCCGCAGTACCACTTTTACCACCCATGACCACATTCCTACCTAAAATAGTAGAGCCTGAAAGGCCTACTTGTGAAGCACAAAGAGTATGCTCTCCTACATCACAATTGTGTGCAATTTGAATAAGATTATCAAGTTTAGTGCCTTTGCGTATGTAGGTTGTACCAAACACGGCTCTGTCTATGGTACAGTTTGCCCCTATCTCTACATCATCTTCCACAACAGCATTACCATTTTGATAGATTTTGACATGTTCACCCCGTTTTGTATGTGCAAACCCATACCCATCACAACCAATCACCGTACCACTGTGTATGATACACTCAGAACCGATTTTCGTATGATGATACAGTGTAACATTTGGGTGAAGCAGAGTTCCTGAACCTATTGTGACATCATCACCTACATAACAGCCTGCCAAGATAGTAACATTGTCGCCAAGTGTGACATTTTTACCAAAACGTACTCGTTTATCTATGTCACACCCCTCGCCCATCGCTGGATGTCCACCTTTACTCTCTAATTTATGTGCAAAGAACTTAGAAGCCAATGCTAATTTCAGATAAGGCTCATCTGTGATAAGTGCTACCGTAGTAGAAGGCAGTAACTCTGCATACTTCTCTTCTATAAGTACTGCTGCTGCTTTTGTTTGAGGAAGTTGGTCTAAGTATTTAGCTGAATTAAAAAAACTAAGTTGTGTAGAGGTAGCTTCGCTGAGTGTATGGATACCATCGATTTCTATATTATTACCTTGAAAATCTAAACCGATATTTTGTGTTATTTCTGTAAGTTTGTAAGTCATAAGAAGAATCCTTTTGTAGACGTTATTCCCAACTCGATGGGGAATCTACAAGTGGTTTATGTATCCAATTGTGAATCCCGTGTGCCCGCAGAAAATGCCCTTGGGGCACAAAAGCACGAGGATGACGGGGAATATAATAATTTTAGTACTAACTATCTTTCGATAGCCACAACACCACCACGAACAACCTCAATAGGATTATATCTCTGTGCTGCTTCTAAAAAGTGCTGTACACGTTTTGGCTCATCTGCCACCATACCAATAACCATATTGGGTCCTACATTTGCTATACCGCCATTGTATGCCATACAAAGTACTTGGATATCACTCAAACTCTCTTCAACAGGAAACTTCACAAGTACCATCTCTTTTTCAACCATCTCTTCATGTTCGATGACCTTATAAACAGGAATGAGCTTATGAAGCTGTTTAGTAATTTGTTCCATTACTTTAGTAGAACCATTCG
>SOIK01000222.1 GCA_004377245.1 Sulfurovum sp.
TGATTGGTTTACTTTTTTGGTTTCTATACATTCATAAAGTCTGTTGATGCTCATTTGTATTTCCATAAATTTATTTTCTCTACAATTTATTATGATAGTTAATATCATTTTGTTTAGGAAAGTATTGCAGGTTAATTCTTAAGTCACTATTAAAATGACAATCGTTATCAACTAAATATTCATTTAAGCTTATCTATTCTAATATTCTGAATATCATTATCAATTAAAGGAGATTTAATGTCTATACTGATACTCGGAGGGGACAAGATAGACCCCATCAGAAAAGTGCTTATGACTTTAGGTGTGGACGAGATCATCCACTGGACCGCAAGAAATCAAAAGAATGGAAGAAAAAAAGATAAGCCCATACCTTCCCAGGTAAGTATGGTTGTGATGCTTACGAATTTTTTAAACCATAATGCAATGAAACACTATAGAAGTGAAGCTAAAGAAAAAGGTTTGCCTATTGTGTATGGTACACGAAATGTTGAGTGTATCAAAAGTGAGTTTATAAAAGTTGTAAGTACTCTAGATAAAGACTCTGAGATCTGTAAACAGTGTGAAAACTATATTGCTTGTTACCAAAAGGATTGATTATGGAAGATTTTTTTATTATCCCACCAAAAAAAATAGAGAGTGCCTGGAATCCCCCTGATCGAAGTTTGGAACTATTTGTATTGGACTATTGTGAAGAGGTTTTAAGTATTCCTCTATTTGTTATAGAAGATGCCTACTATACAGATGAAGGCATAGAGATAGAGCTTAAAAATCTTGAAGACTGGATGATAGGTGAAGATTGGTATATCAATCTTTTTAGACTTTCAAATTATGCAAAAGCATCATAAGCACAGGAGATCCAAATGACAGCACCATTAAACCCTATCCGAAACATTACAAGAGGTCAAAATCTTATCATGGACTTTATGCAAACTGTACAGCTTGACCATACTCTCGATAGTTCTCTTATGAGATGGGCAGATGTACACCAAGAAGATACTTCTGGTTACACTGCACTCTATTGGGCTATCTCTCATAATAATATGCATAACATACAGCTCTTGCTAGATCATGGCTGCACTCTGAAAGTCTCTGCTACGCTCAATGCCCCATTTTGTGCTGTGGCTTGTAATAATCTAGAGGTACTTGCCTATTTTATAGATAA
Source organism: Sulfurovum sp. (assembly GCA_004377245.1). Lineage (GTDB taxonomy): Bacteria > Campylobacterota > Campylobacteria > Campylobacterales > Sulfurovaceae > Sulfurovum. The sequence goes on from SOIK01000222.1 coordinate 1,163, forward strand.
GGGGATTGATATAAACATAAAGAAAAACGGTCGAACTCTGCTTGAATATGCTACAGGGTTAAGACGTACAGAGATCGTAGAGTATCTTAAGCAGATAGAGAAAAAATGTATATTATTACGCCATTCTACATAAAAGTGAAAATCGTTATCACTTTCAAGTAAATATTATATTTGTCAACTATAATTCTCTCAAATAATAAAAATAAGGAGACTAAAAAATGAAAAAAATCATTTTATCTGCTACAGTTGCTTCGGTAGTACTGCAAGCGGCAAATATAGATTTGGAAGAGATCACTGTAACCACAGCGACCAAAACAGAAAAGAAGATAGAGGGTGTGAGTGCAAGTATCATCGTAATTGATGAAAAAGCCATAGAGAAGATGGGAGCTTCAACTTTAGGCGATGTTATCTCAAGAACTCCGGGACTAACAAGACAGTATGGAACATTTCCTTCTGCTTCAAGTAAATCAAAATCATCTGTTTCACTAAGAGGTATGGGTGCTACAGGTACACTTTTCCTCATCGATGGAGAGAGGCTGGCGGGAGAAGTCAAAAATCCTTATGATCTAGATCGTATTCCTGCAAGTCAGATAGAACGCATCGAAATAGTAAAAGGACCGATGAGTACACTTTATGGTGCAGATGCGGTGGGTGGAGTGATCAACATCATTACCAAGCAACCCAAAGAGGGTTTTCAGGGCTCTTTTGGCATCAAAACAGGAGCCAATACAGACGGAGATGGGAAAAACCATGACATTGACCTTAACCTAAGAGGTAAAAAAGATAAATTCAAATACAGCTTTTATGTCAATGGACTGAAATCCACACCTTATACGCAAAATGAAAGAGCAAATGTACTGGTACCAACCTCTAACGGGAAAGTGCCACCTTCGCAACACCCACATCCAGGTACAGACAGTATGAAAGATTTTTATGATACAGATGTAACCTATCGTGAAGATGCTAAAGTATTTAATGTGGGTGCAAAAGTGGGGTATGCTATTACCGAGACTTTAAATGCCAACCTCTCTTTCTCATATATGGATGAAGAAAGAAGTGGTGTCTATAACGGATTTTTTCATCCATCAGGAATTATTGTCGGTGGGAAACCTCTTCCTGTGTTCAATGTACCTGTAAACTCAAAAGATGACAATACCAGAAGAGCTATCTCTGGAAATTTACAATGGACAGCAAGTGATGACCTATTCTTGAAGTTTAAGATCTACAACAACTACTATGAAAAAAGAAATACCACCACCATGAAACATTGGCAAGATTTCGGCTTTCCTAGTGAAGCAAAGTCTGCGGCAAACGGTATGAATGCCGATGTAGATATCACCTCTTATGAGCTTTCTGGAAACTATGCACTCAGTGATGCACAAATTTTAACCTTTGGTGCAGAGTATAGAGATGAAAAAAGAGATGCTACAGTTTTTGACTCTACTCCAAATATGAGTAGAAAAGAGGTGGACTATAAGGCAATCTATCTGCAAGATGAGTGGGAAGCGAGTGATACACTCAATTTTGTTCTGGGTGCAAGGTATGATGCTATAAGCAATGCCCAAAACAAAGCTACTTTTAAACTAGGTGCTGTAAAAAACTTTTCAGAGTTGTTTAACTTGAGATTTAACTTTGCACAGGGGTACAGAACACCAAACATCAAAGAGATGTACATCAACAAGCAGACACCAAACGGACTACAACAAGGTGCAGAAGTAGTAGGTTATGACTTAAAACCGGAATTTACCAACTCCTTTGAAATCGGTGCCAGAGGTAAACAGGGTGGGTTTGGTTACAGTGCAGCTCTCTTTCTTAATAAAATTGATGATCGTATCGAGAAAGTACCGGGCACTCAACCAAACTCTTACACTTTTGTCAATGTAAGCAAAGCAGAAACAAAAGGGCTTGAACTAATGTTTGATTATGACTTTGGCAATGGTCTTTATACGGCCTTTACATGGAATGAACTTAGAACGGAAGATAAAGATACAGGTAAAGACTTAGAGTTTAACCCAGAGAGAACCTTTTCACTTAAAACAGAGTACAGCTTAAATGATAACTTTAATTTTGGTGTCTTGGCAACTTATACAGGAAAGCAGTCTTACACCAAAAGAACACCCGCAGGAAAAGTAGATGCTACCGCCGATGCCTTTACGCTTGTAGATCTTACCACTTCTTATAAGTTTGGTGAAGATAAAAAGTATGAAGTGTATGGCGGCGTAAATAATCTATTTGATGAAAAGGTCGAAGATATTTTGGGGTCTAATGTAGGTACTTATGTTTATGCGGGTGCGAGAGTTAAGTTTTAACATTAAGGGCATTTTCTAACATGTAAATCCCTTGATATATCGAAAATAAGCTGAAGACAATTGGAATTCTTATTGTCTGTAAACAAATTATAAAAAGGAAATAAATATGAGAAAAATTGTAACCATAAGTTTAGCACTGGGATTGACAAGCACATTAATGGCAAAACCAAATATACCAAATACAGAGATGAAAGCAAGAATAGCTGAAATGGCAGGCAAAAAAGGTATGTTTGCCCTACATGAAGTATTTCCAAAAGATTACTTTTTAATAGGCAAGAATCTCCCTTTCATAGTAAGCTTGACACTACATCATCCTGAAAGTTCAACCTTGGAACTTACGAAAGAACAGATAGGCAAGATACAAGAAATTAAAGGTAATACTGTGCCTGTTGTGATTAAATCTGCCAAGGAGATAAAAGCACTTGAGTTGGCACTTTCAGACAAGATAGTTAAAGGTGCAAAAGCTACAGAGTTAGGCGCGGAGGTTGATAAAATTGCTACACTTAAAGCAGCGTTGACCAAAAAACATTTAAAGTGCATCGAATCCGTAAGAGAAATTTTGACAGAGAAGCAAAGAAAGATACTTTTATCTTATGCTGGCAAAAAGATGGAACATAAAAAATAGGGAATAAGCCTAGATAAAATATGAAAAATAAAATTATTTTTGCTTTTGCTCTCATCACTACTGGGCTACTACATAGTTATGTTTTAAACTCTGTAAAATTAAAACAACATGCGATAGCAGTGGAGCCTCAAAAAAAGGTTTCACCTATCATTAATTTGCAACGTGTGGCAATAAAAACCCCTGAGCCAGTTGTAGAGCCTGTTATAGAAGAAGTACTGCCTGAGCCACCAGAACCAGTGGCTGAGGAAGTAGTTGTTGTACCACTTAAAAAGATAAAAAAGAAAGCTATAGAGAAAATCATTAAAAAGAAGGTTGCAAAAAAGAAGCTTATCAAAAAGAAAAAGGTTGTAAAGACAAAGAAAAGCTCAAAACCTAAAAGAGTTGCCAAAATGTCATCAAAGGCACAGCTATCTAGTCCAAAGCAAAAAGCGATAAAAGATCACTACTTATCAAAAGTGAGAAGGATGATAGAACAGCGTAAAAAGTACCCTCATGCAGCCAAAAGATTGAGACAACAAGGTGTTGTATATGTCAAGTTTATGATCAGTCAGGATGGCACCATCAGGCATATAGGTTTAGTGAAGAAGTCTCGTCATGAAAAACTGGACAAAGCAGCTCTAAACATACTTAAAAAAATCGGAGCATTTGCTCCCATACCAAAGGAACTGGGTGAAAGATATCTATCTGTAACCGTTCCTATCAAATATAAAATCTTAAATTAGGAGTTTAATTATGTTAAACATTATGCAATATATAGACAGGGGTGGCATTATCGTCACTATTCTTATTGGATTAAATATTCTTGGGTTTGGCATTATGTTATGGAAGCTTATTATATTAAGTTTAGCGCGAAACCAAAAAGAAAAAATGGTACAAAATACTTTAGACTTTATCAAAAAAAACAATCAAGATTTTGATAAAAAATCACTTCAAAATACTTTGGATATGCAGATCCAAAAACTTGAATCTGGGCTTGGTACAGTAAAGATCATTGCATCTATCGCACCACTTCTTGGACTTTTGGGAACAGTGGTCGGAGTCCTGACTGCCTTTGATGCCATAGCCAAGCAGGGACTTGGTGACCCTTCCATCTTTTCAGGTGGTATTTCTATAGCACTCATCACAACAGTTGCAGGACTCATCGTGGCCATTCCTCACTATGTAGGATATAACTACTTTATCGGTCTTTTAGATGCCATAGAACTTAAGCTTGAAAAAGAAGTATTGGAGAAATTATGATAAAGAGAGCCAAGTTGCGAGAGTCCTCTGCTGAAGAGTCCTTTTTGGACTTTGTTCAAAAAGGATCTTATCAATGAGACGCAGAGAACCGCTGATACCAGATATGACACCACTCATTGATGTTGTGTTTATCTTGCTTATCTTTTTTATCGTTACTTCTGTATTTAAAAAAGAAGAGTTGGCACTTATGCTTAATCTTCCAGACTCACAAGCCCAAGCTTTAGAGGTGGAGAAAAAAGAGATAACTATAGAGCTTTCAAGAGAGAAGCTTGCTCTAAAAGGCAAAGAGGTCACTCTGAGTATACTGGAAGAGGAATTAAAACAAATAACAGATAAAAAAAGAGCAATCATCGTAAGGATAGACGAGGAAGTGATGTATAAAAAAATCGTTGGTATTCTGGACCTGCTACAGAAATATGAGCTGCATAATTTGGCTTTGGTTACGAAGAAAGAGTAAAGAAAACAAAAAGCTATAGCTGATAACAATTATTAATATTAAGCATTAAAAAAGTTTAATTTTTGTATTATTTAAATAACGATTATCAAAGTTAATACTAAAAAGGTAAATTAAATGAGATTAAAGCAAGATGGTTCAGGTCAAGGAAAGCAACTAAATAGAAGATTAGATGGTATGGGTAAAGGTCAAAAATATAAAATTGCAAAGCTTCATACATCTGGAAAACTTATGCATAAACTTCTTGATATGGGATTTGTTGCTGGAACTGAAGTTGAGGTAGTAAGAGAAGCTCCTTTGTATGATCCTATGGAGTTAAAAATACATAACTATACAGTAGCACTTAGAAAAAGTGAAGCAAATTTAATAGAAATAGAAAAATAGATGAATAATATCAAAGTAGCATTAGCAGGTCAACCAAATTGTGGAAAATCTACAATATTTAATATGGTGAGTGGAATAGACCAACATATTGCAAATTATTCAGGAGTTACAGTCGATAAAAAACTGGTAATTTTAAATATGATAACCATAAGATTGAGATGGTTGATTTACCTGGTACTTACTCTTTTAGTTCATATTCATTTGAAGCTTATGGTATCGTTGACAGTATAATTGTGGATAATAAAAAAAGATATGAATTGTTATATTTAAAAAAACCACACTATCACCTATATTGTCAAGAGTGTCATAAAATTCTGGAATTTGAAAGTTTAGATATCCATGATATGTTTTTAACTCATTTAAAAAGTTTAGAGTTTCAACCAACTAATTTTAATGTAATTATAAATGGAGTATGTAAAAAATGTCAAGCTCATTAAACATAGTAGACAGTGTATTTTTAATCATCATAACTATAGGTTCTTTGTATTTTTTATACAAAAAACTATTTAAAAGTGGTGGGTGTGATAGTTGCGGAGGAAGTTGTGGAACAAAAAAATAGAAAAAAAATTATAGAGATAAAAAATCTAAGTCATAGTTATGGTACTAAAAAAATATATGAAAATCTAAATATAGATATATATCAAGGTAGTGTATTTGGACTCTTAGGTAAAAATGGTGTTGGAAAATCAACTTTGATAAATATACTTATGGGTTATCTTAAACCAAAAAATGGAGAATGTTTGATATTTGGTGAGCCATCACACGATTTATCATCAAATACAAAAGAACAAATAGCATTGTTGCATGAGGGCTTTATCTCCTATGATTATATGAATATAGAGCAGATTGAAATTTTTTTTGCACCATTTTATCCAAAATGGCAAAGAAAAATTTTTTATGACTTGGTCGATTTAATGAAGCTTGATTACGGGCAAAAAATATCATCTTTATCATTTGGTCAAAAATCACAAGTAGTATTAGGATGTTTATTTGCTCAAGATGCCAAACTTCTTATGCTAGATGATTACTCTATGGGGCTTGATGCTGGATATAGAAGACTTTTTATAGATTATCTGAAAGATTATATCAAAAATACAAATAAAACTGTACTTATAACTTCACATGTTATGAATGATTTAGAAAATCTAATAGATGATATGGTGATAGTTCAAAAAGGTGGGATAATCCACAAAGATACAATGGTTAACTTTAACAAAGATACATCAACAACTTTTGAAGATAAATTTTTAGATTTTGTTGGAAAATATTAAAAGAGATACGATGATAAATTCAATTATAAAAAAAGAGTGGTTAAAACTTAGGTTTTATTTTTTAGGGATGTTATTTATTATAGTAGCTAGTTTGGGGCATTTTGGATTTAATTTGGATTTTGAATTTTCTACAATAGAGCCTGAGTCTATGATGTGGTATAAATTTGCCCATCTTGAAGATAAGCCGTATTTTTATCTATCATACCTATTTTTAAGTTTAGGCAGCTTTGTGTCTGTAGCACAGTTTTTACCCGAAAGGATACAAGACCGTATAAAGATTATGGCTCATTTGCCTTTAAATATGAGAGATAGTCTATTTTATCATCTTTTCATAGGTATTGGTTTTGTAAGTTTTCTTTGTGCCATATTGGCTATATCATTGTTACTTATTTTAGTGCAGTATTATCCAGATATTATAATACAAACTGCATTTAAAGACACAGTAGCTTATAGTTTTGCTTCAGTTGTTTTATATGTTGGGTTAAGTTCTGTAATTATTGAGAAAAAACCTATAGTTGTATTTATAAAATTTATCATTATTACACTCTTTGTCATTGCATTTTTAAAAAATCAATTTACCATAGAAGATACTATTTGGTTACTATTTTTAGCTTTTATACCATTTGTTGCTCTTGATAGTTTTTATAGCATTAAGCAACAAAGGTTAAGTTCTATATTTTTTAAAGCAAGTGGAGTATTTGTTATTTTGGCACTTTTTTATGGCGGTTATATAGATTATAAAGAAAATTATAAAAAAGAGTTCAATAAATATTATATGTTTTACTCAAATATTGCAAAAGATTTTGTATATCAGAAAAACTTTGGTGATCATCAATTTGAGTACGGAATCAAAGATAAAAAAACTTTTGATAGAACCACTTATGAGTCATATTTGCCATTTGTATATTGGCGAAATCTTGATATTCAAGGAAAATTGCCACTTAATATTGATGGTGTTAAATTTGATAAAAAAACTATAAAAAACTCTCGTCTTGGATTTAGTTATAATCCAAATATGCTGAAAAAACTCGAAGTTGAATTATATCCGCTTCTAAACCCACAAAAGAACAAAGGGATGATAAAATTTCCTGAAGAGATGTTTAGTATCACTAACAAGGGTGCTTTTATATATGATTATGATAATGGTATAGTTGATACTCTAACAGCCCAGCTGAATACCAAATTAGAAACAAATGATTTTATATACCCTGCACTTCATATCTGGGGAAAACCTACAAATATGAAGCCTTATGACAAGGGATATTTAGTGCTTGATAGTAAAAATCAACTATTTAATATAAAACGAAAAAATAATCAAATAGAAGTAAATAAAGTCAACTATCCCGAAAATTTAGATTTGGCATATATTAAAATATCAGAAAATAAACAAAAACTTCTTAGTGGTTATGCTATAGATAAAAATAGTAACTTTTATTTTTTAACTTGGGATTTTGAATTTATAAAACTTCCTTTGCCAGAATTTGATTATAAGAGTATGAAGCTAAAACTTATATCAAATCCTTTAAATTATCTTCTACGATATGATGATGATGAAGATTATTTTGCAGTTGTGTTTACAAAAAAAGATATTAAATATTCAAATCAAAAGTTAGAAAAAACAAGAAGCATAAAATTACATTAAAGATTAATAATAAAAAAGGAGATGATTTTGACAATATACATACTTGCAAAAATAACACACATAATATCAGCAATATTTTTTATAGGGGTTGTGAGTTTTAGGACTTTTATTATGCCGGTTCTTAAATCAAAATATGATAAACAAACATATATGGATATAGATGAGTTAACTGGTATGAAAGCCAGAAGTATTATCAAGATTAATAATATATTTCTTATTATAAGTGGATTATATCTATTTAGTTTGCATCTTGAAACTATAAATATTTTACTCCATATTAAAGCTACTATTGGATTATTATTAGCACTTTCATTTTATGTTGTGCCTATAATTATGCAAAAACTAAAACATATAAAATGGTTTTCACAATTTTTTCATTATCTTTTCTTTAGTTTAATGATGACAGTTGCTGTACTTTCGCAAATAATGTTTCAATAATCTCAATTGATAATTACTATCAAATTAAGCTATAAAAAAGTTTTCCTTTGTTATAATTCAATAGTAATTATCAGAATTGATACTAAAAAGGTAAAATAAATTAAATGAGATTAAAGCAAGATGGTTCAGGTCAAGGAAAGCAACTAAATAGAAGATTAGATGGTATGGGTAAAGGTCAAAAATATAAAATTGCAAAGCTTCATACATCTGGAAAACTTATGCACAAACTTCTTGATATGGGATTTGTTGCTGGAAGTGAAGTTGAAATAGTAAGAGAAGCTCCTTTATATGATCCTATGGAGTTAAAAATCCATAATTACACTATCACACTTAGAAAAAGTGAAGCAAACCTAATAGAAGTAGAAAATATATGAATAAAATAAAAGTAGCTTTAGCAGGGCAACCAAATTGTGGAAAATCTACAATTTTTAACCTTGTAAGTGGAATTGACCAACATATAGCAAATTATCCAGGGGTAACAGTAGATAAAAAAACTGGTAATTTTAAATATGATAACCATAAGATTGAGATGGTTGATTTACC
>SOIK01000281.1 GCA_004377245.1 Sulfurovum sp.
TCCTTTCTGAATTCATAGATGATGACCACAAAGACAAGTGGGCACACATCGACATTGCAGGTCCTGCTTTCGTAGAACATGCATGGGGAGAAAACCCTTATGGCGCTTCAGGTGCTGGTGTTAGAATGATGATCAGACTCATTGAAAAGATTGTTCGTAGTGAAGGGAAATAAGAATATACTCTAAAAGGTATTTGTAACCTTTTAGAGCACTTTTACTATTTTACTTTGAGATGACAAGCCAATGCCTCTTCTGCCAACATATCAGCAATGGTATCTCTGCCATTGATGATATGTTTGATACCCAATCCTGATATCACCTCTTCTTCTGCGCTGTTGTTTACTTTTACGATACTGTTGATCTCTGGCTTAAATGAGGCAATATTTTCACAGATCAGTTGTCTCTGTATCTCATTTTCAATGGTAACGATGATTGCTGTACAGTCATTCACATTAAAATGCGACAAAACCATTTTCTGTGCAGCATTTGCAAGGTAAATAGCCTCTTCCCCTTTAGCTATCTCTGCATCCACTATTTTGACATCATGTTCAAGGATGATATAGAGTAGGCTTCTCTCTCTAAATATTTTAACAAGCTTTTGTCCTACAGGTCCATAACCACACACAATAATATGATCTTGATAGGTACCGCTCAAAAGTGCACGATCACGCAGTGCAACTGGTTCTTTAGTAAGCATATCTGCAAGTTTTTTAATATTATTCAATACAAAAGGAGTAAGGATCATCGAAAGAATAATAGTAATGATCATGATTTGATTGAGTTCATCAGAGATCAGGTTCTGAGACCGTGCAAGTGCAAAGATCGCCAAGGCAAACTCCCCTACTTGGAAAAGTGCCAATGCTGTTTTAAGTGCTGTTCTTTTTTGTACAAAAAACTGTAAAATACCAAAGATAAGCAAACTTTTCAGTAGTATAATCCCCACAAGTAAACCCAAGATCACATGACCATAATTTATAAGAGAATGCCAATCAACAAGCATCCCTATCGTAACAAAAAAGACACCTAAAAGAATATCTCTAAAAGGCACGAGGTCTGCTTCGATGCGGTAGCGGTATTTTGTTTCAGCTAACATCATCCCAGCTATAAAAGCCCCTAAAGAGTAGGAAAATCCAAATACTTCCGCCAAGAATGAAGCACTCATAACACCAAGTAGTACAGCAACAAGGAAGATCTCCTCTGAGCCTGCCGCCATGATCCAATCAAAAAAACGTTCAACAAAATATTTACCTAAAAGAAAGAGAATAAGAAAAACAAAAGTGGCACTCACTAATGTATCTAAAAGCAGTGCAGGTACAGAATCTGTATCTGATGTAAAAAAGGAGACCATTAAAAGTATTGGGATGACTGCAAGATCTTGGAAAAGTAAAACTCCAAGCGTTGTACGACCATAGCCAGAGTGGATTTCATTGTTTTCATTAAGAATCTTGAGGACAATGGCTGTAGATGAGAGTGCAAGTGCAAAACCTACTACGATAGCACTTTTTATCTCCAGTCCAAAAAGCCAGGACCCTAGTGCTGTGAAGAGTAGCCCTGAGAGGATAACTTCCATGCCTCCATAAAGAAAGACCTCTTTCTTCATATTTTTGAGGTGATTAACGGAAAATTCCAGTCCGATAGTAAACAGCAAAAAGACTACCCCAAACTCTGCAAGATGAAACAACATCTCTTTAGAGTCTTCAGCAAAATGAAAAAAGGACGAGATAGCAAAACCGGCGAGAACATACCCTATAACTGTTGGGATATCAAATCTTTTTAAAAAAACATTGAGCACGGTTGATATGGTAATGGTTATGATCAATATCAGTAAAGCATTTTCCATCAAGTTTATCCTGTTTTTATTTATATTATACATTGATTATGATGATTCTAACTATACTAATCCCCTCTTCACCAATATTTCGCTAAAATCGCGATATTACATTCGGAGTCAAATCTGAAAGATATGCAAACGCAAGCGCCCTGTTCGGGTTGGGTGCATATCTTTCAGATTTGACTCCTCATATACAAATAAAAAACAAATTGTAAGGAATATCATGGGACTAGGCATAGGACTTGTTGGACTACCAAATGTAGGAAAATCTACGACTTTTAACGCACTGACAAAAGCACAAAATGCAGAGAGTGCAAACTACCCGTTTTGTACGATAGAGCCAAACAAGGCTGTCGTACCTGTACATGACAAAAGACTTGAAGAGCTTGCAAAGATCGTAAATCCTGAAAAGATACAGTACTCTACACTAGACTTTGTAGATATTGCAGGTCTTGTAAAAGGTGCAAGCAAAGGTGAAGGTCTTGGAAATAAATTTTTAGGAAACATCCGTGAGACTGAAGTGATCTTGCATATCGTAAGATGTTTTGAAGATGAGAACATTGTTCATACAGAAGGTTCCATAGATCCAATTCGTGATGTTGAGATCATCGAGCAAGAGCTTTTGTTTGCAGATATTGACGCGGTAGAAAAACGCATTAGTATGCTTACAAAAAAAGCCAAAGGTAATGACAGAGAGGCAAAAGAACAACTTGTTGTAGCTCAAGCACTCATGGATCACATCAACGAGAACCATCCTGTCTCTACTTTTGCAGATATCGAAAGTGATGGCTTTAAAGCTATGAACAAAGATTTGCGTCTTCTTACAAGTAAAGAGATCATTTATGGTGCAAATGTAGATGAGGATGGGCTTAGTGAAGATAACGAGTATGTTCAAAAACTTAAAGAATATGCAAATGAAAGAAACTATGAAGTCATCAAGCTTTGCGCTAAAGTCGAAGAAGACATGGTAGATTTTGATGATGATGAAAGAGATGAAATGCTTGCTGACCTTGGCGTAACAGAGTCTGGGCTTGAGCAGATCATCCACAAAGGGTTTGACAAACTTGGACTTATGAGTTACTTTACTGCGGGCGTAAAAGAAGTACGTGCGTGGACTATCCGTAAAAATACAACAGCACCTAAAGCCGCAGCCGTTATCCATAACGACTTTGAAAAAGGGTTTATCCGTGCAGAGGTTATCAGCTACGAAGACTTTATCGAGTATGGTGGTGAGTCTGGAGCGAAAGAAGCAGGAAAAAGCAGACTGGAAGGTAAAGAGTACATCGTTCAAGATGGCGATGT
>SOIK01000133.1 GCA_004377245.1 Sulfurovum sp.
TTTTGCTGCTTTGGCTGTAGACTCAACAGGGATATGTTCTATCTCATCCAATCCTAGATCCTGTAAAAATTTCCTACACTGCCCAAAAGCAATGTCTCTGGAATAGATTCTCTTTAACGTTTTGATATCTTCGTTGATCGTTGCAAAGGCAAGATGCACATCCACCACTACTTCAGCAATGATCTTAAGATCATATTCGTCCAGACAATTAATCGTATCTGTCACGATACCGTTTGAGCTGTTCTCTATAGGAATGACACCAAACTTTGCAGTACCTTTCTCAACCTCTCTAAAAATACCAGGAATAGAACTGATAGCCAAATACGCACTCAACGCACCAAACTTACTCTCTGCTGCCTGATGTGTAAAGCTGGCTTCTGGTCCAAGATACGCTACAGCTTCAGGAAGTTCTAGGTTTCTAGCCACTGCGAACATCTCCAAAAAAAGTGCATCTATGGCATCATCTGTGAGTTTGCCACTATTTTGAGCCTTAAGACGATTGAGAATCGCTTGTTCTCTCTCTGGACGATAGATAGGGGCACCTGCAGTGCTCTTAAGCTCACCTACTTGATGCACCAATTCCATACGCTCATTATAGAGTTTTAAGAGTGTGTCATCGATGTTGTCTATCTTGTTTCTTAGATCATCCAGTGTCATATTCTCACCTTTACCTTTTTTGCTTTACTTTTCTAAATACTCAAGCTCTAAGCGTACTTGATCTTCATAGGTCTCACGCTTACGAATGAGTCTGTCTTCTCCACCTTGTAGTGCAACCTCTGCACTTTTAGCACGTGTATTATAATTACTTGCCATAGTGAACCCATAAGCTCCTGCGCTATGTATCACAATAAGGTCATTGTGGTCAAGGGGAGGCAGGGGTACATCTTTACCAAAGAAGTCACCGCTTTCACAGACTGGTCCTACCACATCTGCAGGTGTTTTTTCCGCATCCGCGTCTTTAAGTACAGCTTCTATCTTATGATAGGCATTATAAAGACTTGGTCTTATAAGGTCATTCATCGCGCCATCTACGATGACAAAACGTTTACCGTCATTGACTTTTTCATACAGTACTTTAGTAAAGAATGCACCTGCATTAGCCACCATGTAACGTCCCGGTTCACATAGCAGTGTGACATCAAGCCCTTTAGTCGCTTCGAAAATAGCTTGTGTATATGCTTCTGCTGCAATAGTCACTTCATCATCATATACGACACCGATCCCACCACCTACATCAAAGAACTTGATATCAATATCGATCGCCTGAAGAGAACGCACCAAGTCTGCAACAATCACACATGCCTCTTTGATAGGCTCAAGCTTAGTGAGTTGAGAACCAATGTGGAAGTGGATCCCTACTGGGTTAAGGTACTCTGACTTCTTCGCGTAAATATACATACGTTTAGCCATATCTATCTCAACACCAAACTTGTTTTCATGCAGTCCAGTTGAGATATAAGGATGTGTTTGTGGATCGATATTTGGGTTTACACGGATAGAGATACGTGCCTCTTTACCAAGCTCTTTAGCCACCATCTCCACACGTTTCATCTCTGCTTCACTCTCTAAGTTAAGCAGTAAAATATCATACTCCAGTGCTGAACGTATCTCATCATCACGTTTACCTACACCAGAAAAAATAATCTTATATTTATCCACACCTGCACTCAAAGCTCTTTGTACTTCACCGATACTCACACAGTCAGCACCCGCACCAAGCTTTGCAAGATGTGCGATCACAGAGAGGTTCGAGTTTGCTTTTACAGCGTAATTAATGATAGACTTTTTTCCAGCAAAGGCATCTTTAAGTGTGGTATATCTATTCTCAATATAATCAAAATCATAAATATACAATGGCGTACCATATTTGTTTGCCAATGCTTTATAATCAATATTCATTTATACTATCCTAATGTGCTCAACATATGAGTCTATTTTAGGGTGATTTTATCTAAATATTGATTAAAAGGTGGATTTTAAAGCTATATGGGGGCTTAAGCTATACTCTTTTCGTCTGTAATGTACACATATATCGCGTATAGCCATAAAAGAGTTATAGGTAAAATGGCAGTAAATTCAGGGGCTAAAACACCATTTGAACCTATCTGACCCAACCCAAATAATGCACCCCATATCACAAAGGTTGCTCCTAATGAAAGTGCTATCACGGATCCAAGGTTCATCATCCTGGCATGAAAAGGCAACTTAAAAAAGAGGATAAGCAAGAGGGCAATAGCAAAGAGTGGGACTACTATTTTATTGTACAAAGCTGCTCGAATTTTATCTGAATTAAGATTTTGTTTGTTAAGAAGTTTCCATGTGTTAAATGCATCTATGATATTGAGTGCTTTACCCTCATAAAGTGATTCGATGATCTTAGGCTTATACCCCTGTAGTGTTTTGATACTCTCTTTGTGCTCTACACTGTATTTTTCCAGCTCACCCTCTTTATAGATATGCGTTTTGAGTGTAGCATTTTGGGCATCCCATTCCTTCCCATCAAATATCGCTGTAGGGGCATTTATCGTATAACGTACCTGATAGCCCTCAACTTTAAAGATAGTAATATCTTCTATCTTTTTTTCTACCGGGTCAAGATTTTTGATATAGACGAAAGTATCATTATATTTAAAGAAAAGGTCATTGACATCATATGCATGAAGTTCATTTTTCAGTAAAAATGCTGCTTTATCTTTGGCATATGAGAACTCAGTTGTATGCAAAAAAGTAAAGATAGCATAGGTGACAGATGCCACTGCCAATAAGGGGATAAAAAGCCTCTTTTTGTTATATCCAAAAGCATGCAGGGCTCCCATGGTATTATTTTTTACAAGTGAAAGTTTGGTCATGATCACTGCAAAGACTATGGCTAAGGGATAAAGTAATCCAAGTGCCTCTTGCCACATATAAAAGATATAGAGTATTTGGTAATTGCCTGCAACATCAAGTTTTTGCACATGTTGAAAATAATCGATCGCTGCAAAAGCAAAAGAAAGACCAAATAAAATGGCTAGCAGATTTTTAATATAAAGTTTTGATAGATACCTAAAATGTAATGAGGGAGAAAGGAGACTCATACATTCAATCCTTCTATAGACTTTAAGCTATA
>SOIK01000115.1 GCA_004377245.1 Sulfurovum sp.
GGCTCTTTGACCAACATCAAAGAAGAACTTTGTGTAGATTGTAATCGTCGTATCGTTATAAACCCTATCCGTGTACTTGACTGTAAAAATGGAAAATGCCAATCACTCTTACTAGCGTCACCAAAACTCATCGACAATCTTTGTAAAGAGTGCGACAGTGATTTCAATAAACTAACAAAACTTCTTGACAAAGCAGGTATCAGCTACGAAGTAGACACCAACCTTGTAAGGGGACTGGACTACTACGGCCAGACAGCCTTTGAGTTCGTCAGCAACGAGATAGGTGCCCAATCTGCCATTGCAGGTGGCGGACGCTACGACAGACTCGTAGAGTTCCTAGACGGAAAACCTACTCCTGCTGTAGGTTTTGCTATCGGTATAGAACGCATCATGGAACTTGTGCAGATGCCAGAAGTCAAAAGAGATGGTATCTACCTTGGTGCCATGACAGAAGAAGCCATAGAAGCTCTATTCCCCGTAGCAACAGCTAAACGCTTAAAGCAAAAAGTCACTCTAGAGTACAACTCAAAAGGCTTCAAAAGCCACATGAAAGGTGCAGACAAAGTCAATGCCAAATACTGTGCCCTCATCGGAGAAGATGAGTTGAAAAATGGAACTATTTGGGTGAAAGATTTGGAAAGCAAGGAAGAGAAAATAATTCCGTTGGAGGAGTTCTAGAAACTCTTTCCTTCTCCAAACCAAGTTTAAAATACATATTAAAGTTAATCAGCAAACTTTCTACTTTTCATCTTCCTTATTGGAAATATTGTCAGATACATTTTTATCAAACTCTGCGATCTTCACATCGGCAGTACAGACAATCTCTTTGTCAATTTTCAGATGCTTTTGTTTGATCTTATCAGGATAATCAATCTGATTCAAAATATGCTTAATGCAGTTAATACGTGCCTTTTTCTTGTTGTCTGAATGGATCACTGTCCATGGTGCATGTTCAGTATGTGTCGCCAAGAACATCGAATATTCTGCGATGGTATATTTATCCCACAGTGTTTGTGAATATTCATCAATGGGTGAAAGCTTATATTGTTTAAGGGGATTTCTCGCACGCTCTTTAAAGCGTTTTGCTTCTTCATTTTTTGAAACAGAAAAATAGAGTTTTATTAAAACAATATCAGAACCTACAAGCATCTTTTCCAAAAAAGGTACTTCGTGCAGAAAACTCTGATGCTCCTCTTGTGTACAAAAACCCATAACCGGTTCAACCCCTGCACGGTTATACCAACTTCGATCAAATACCACTATCTCACCTGCACTTGGTAAATGTTGGATATAGCGTTGAAAATACCATTGTGTCTTTTCCACATTTGAAGGCTTATTTAAAGCCACGACTCGTGCACCACGTGGGTTAAGGTGTTCTGTGACACGTTTGATGGTGCCACCTTTTCCCGCGGCATCCCGTCCTTCAAAGATGAGTAATACTTTCAATCCCTGTTCTTTCACATGCTTCTGAAGTTTAAGCAACTCGATCTGGAGTTTTTTAAGCTCCTCTTCGTAAAAGAGTACTTCTTCTTTTGTCCAAACGGGGACACGTTTTTTTTCTTTTCACTCGCACGACGCTCTTCTTTATCGAAGCGTTCGATACATGATTCTCTTCGCTCATTGTAGGTATTATCTTTGATATTACTGCCACCTTCCATTTCCGTGTCGATCTTATTGCGTTTTGTACCCATTTATACCACCTTATTACATCAGAAATTTTTTGCAGTTTGAAGTCTCTTGAGAATAGATAAAACCTATCCTAAAGCAGAAGCCACCTCAACAGATCTTTAGTGAGTCTACCTACTGCTTCATTTGTAGCCTCAACATAGCCAGCTGCATTAGTAGTTTTAGTAGCCACTTTATAGTTAAATCGTTTGGTTTTAATTAATTTTCCCGTATCTGTATTTATCAGAGAGAACTGTATAGAGACAAGGGCATGTGACTCTGTTCCTCTTACCTGGTGAGAAAATGCAAAGATGGTACTTTCAAGTCTATAGTCTTCATGTGCTGTCGATGCGTAGGAGAGTACTGCTTTGAAGAGTCTGCTTTGCTCTAAAGCTTGGATGGAAGTGCCTTGTAAAAGTTTACCTACGTTGTTTGACCATTGACTGTTCTGATAACTGCCTTGCTCACTATGACTGTATGAGTACCTCATCTTTTGACTAATCTTCTCTTTGAGACTTTGAGGATACATCACCTTGATACTTTTAGAGCGGAATTTACCATTTGAAACAGCCTTTATATCACTAGAAGCATTAAGCGTATAAACCTTCAATGGCGCTTCTTTACTACTACATCCACTAAACCATAAAAGTACAAATATAAGTGCTAATTTTGTACGACTCGGCATTTCACATCCTTTCATTTAGTGAAAGGATTGCATCAGGCTTTAGCCTAGAAGTTCCTTCCTTATATTGCAGTTTGCTTCTTATCATTCTCCTGGTCCTCGTCTAGGTTTTCTTGCTTTAAATAGTAAGTCATTTGGACTTTGTTCAAGTTGCTGTGCCAAATCATTTATCTGATGACTCAATACTTCTATATCTACAAGCATAGGTTCAAAAATCTTTTTGAGATTATAATCTCCTCTATCTAAACTCTTCTCTACCTTGAGAGTAACACGATTAAAGTTTTTACTTGTTTCCATCAATTTATCAATCATTGGATTGGTTACTTTTTTGATACTGGCAAAATCTTTTTGCATCGTCTTAAAATCTGTAGTGGCTTCTGTAAGTTTTTTATTGATTTTATCCATAGAAGCCCTAAACTCTTTGAGTGTTATATCTACCTCATCAAGTGAAGCTATGGCTTTTTGCTCTACCTCTTCACCTCTAGCAGCCACCTTTTCAACATTATCCAATATACGCCCCATCGTGGCAACATTTTGATCAGAAAACAACTTTGTGCTCTGCTCTAGAAATAGAGTAAGTCTGTCAGTTAAATGACCAATATTAGTTCCCAATTTATGCATCAATGAAGCAGAGGTAGATATCGTCGGTATCTCACCATCTTTGGGACTCAAAAGTTTTGATTCATTTGTACCGCCACCTATCTGAATATATGAGATCCCTGTGACTCCATACATCTCTGTAAATACGACCATA
>SOIK01000092.1 GCA_004377245.1 Sulfurovum sp.
CCATTGACTGCAAGGATATTTGCTACAGTACGCGCTCTTCTCTCTGAAAGACCTTGGTTGTAAGAATAGCTTCCTTGGTTGTCTGTAAATCCTGCAACACCTACCACGGTTTGAGGATAATTTTGTAAAAGTTGTGCAACTTTTCCTACTTTATATCTTGCATTAGACTGAAGTCTTGATGATCCTGTTGCAAACATCATACGATCTCTAAACATAATCTTTACATAGTTGTTTGTTTTTGAAACAATGATGTCTCTACGTGGGTCAAGTGCAGCTAGTGGATCGTTATTGACACCCGTGCCAAGTGCGCGTGCTATCTCATTGGCTTGTTGATCCATGCTATACCCAATGCCACCACCTATAGCAGCTCCCAGTAGTCCACCAATCAAAGCTCTTCGACCTTTGTTGTGACCTTTTGTGTTATAGCCTATGAGAGCACCAGCTACGGCACCTGTAGCTGCACCGGTTTTTGTACGGTCATAGCTGTCATCTTGGACTAAACCGGGTTGATTGTAACATCCTCCCAGCATAAAAACTGCTACAGTAGAAGCAAGTATGGGTTTAAGTAATTTTATCTTCATTTTATCTCCTTTTTTATAATTGGTAAGTATATAAAGTAAAATCTTATATACAATATACACTAACACAACGTGTTGCGTGTAGGATTATTGCCATCCTCCAGTTTGTTCTGGTTCAGGATTTTGACTGTCTATGGCATTACCCACACCAGCACCTACAGCAGCACCAAGAAGACCACCTATAACAGCACGTCTGCCTTTGTTATGACCTTTGGTGTTATATCCTATAACAGATCCTGCTATGGCTCCAGTAACTGCACCAGTTTGTGTCGCGTTACTAGGCATTGCCTCTGTGCCTGTACAGCCACTTAACATGGCAATACTTGCACCGGAGGCAAGTATTATTTTAAGTATATTTCTTTTCATTTCTGCTCCCTTCTTTTTGTTTCAATACAGTTTTATTATAGCATAGAAAAGTGTCAAAATTGTGTTAATTTTTTATAGATTTTATTTTTTCATGCCACTGCCATAGGGTTTTTTCAAATCCTATTTTATCTGTATGATAGAAACTTAAAGGGTTAGAAAGATAAGGCTGTTCTACCCACCCTCCAAAATCATGTGGGTAAACATAAGTTTTGGCATGGGTTTTGATATGAGAAGGAATAGGGTGTATCTCTCCATCTTTAATGGAAGCTAATGCTTTGTTTATGGCAAGATAAGCACTATTTGATTTGGGTGAGGAAGCAAGATAAATAACCAATTGAGACAAAGAAATCCTTGCTTCTGGATATCCTATGTGTTTTACGATGTTTAGTGTGGAACTTGCCAGGTTCAGGGCAGGGGGATTGGCATTGCCTATATCTTCACTTGCAAGTATGGCTAAACGTCTAGCGATAAACTCAGCCGGCTCACCTCCATCGATAAGTCTAGCAAGGTAGTAGATGGAGGCATCGATATCCGATCCTCGAATACTTTTGATCATGGCAGAGGTAAGTTCATAATGACTCTCGCTTTCACTGCTACCCGCTTGCATGGCATGAGGTCTTATCTGCTTGAGTGTATCCAGTGTGATGGGTGTAGTGACTATTTGTCCACTCTCAAGTAGATTTAACATGGCTCTTACATCGCCACCACTGGAAAATACGAGGTACTCTGCTGCATCATCTTCAATGGAGACAGATTCTAGTTTTATGATCTTTTGGAGATAGCTGAACATCTCTTCTTGGCTCAGTGCTTCAAGTTCAAAAAGGTGAGAGCGTGAACGCGTTGCAGCAGTCAAAGAGTAGTAAGGGTTTTCGGTAGATGCACCTATGACGAGAGCAGCGTTGTTTTCCATAAAAGGCAAAAGTACCTCTTGTTGGTTTTTGCTCAGCCTATGGACTTCATCTATGAAGATAAGCGGTTTTTGTAAAGCGTTGGCATACGCTTTAAATATCTTACGTAGATCATCTATCTTGAGGGTTGTGGCATTCATCTCATAAAAAGGTCTATCCAGTTGTGTTGCGATGACTCTGGCAAGTGTCGTTTTCCCACATCCTGGTGGTCCATAGAAAAAAGAGTGGGGCAGGGCATTGGACTCTATGAGTTTTCGTAGTGAAGATGTCTCACCCAAAAGATGAGACTGTCCTATGATCTCATCAACATTTTTAGGACGATATTTAAGTGCAAGATTTACCAAAATTTAGTCTCTTTTGTTGAACTTTTTTTGTTTATATTCTTTATTTTTTTGATACTCTTTTTTATCTTGAGATTCTTGTTTGCGTTTATTCTCTTCTTCTTGTTTTAGAGCGTTTGCTTTGTTTTTGATGTCAGCTTTTTCATTTTCTTTTTTGCGTTTCATAAACTTATGCACATCATCATACTCTCTTCGTGTAAAGAATCGTGTTTTGTTGGTAGGGAGATTGTTAAGTTCTATGCCTCCAAAGGCTACACGTTTAAGATCAAGTACTTTAGCTTCGAAGTGTCCAAAAAAGCGTCTTAGTTCCCTGTTCTTACCTTCTGTAAGGGTAACGCGAAGTTTAGAGAAGTTTTTCCCCTCTGCTCGGATCTCAAAGTGCGCAAAAGGAGCAAACTCCATACTGTATATTTTACTTTTTTCATGGGCACCTGCACGTGCATCATCAAGCACAAGACCCTCTTTCATCGCAGTGATCATCTCTTCTGTGATAGGTTTGTCTATCTTCAGATTATAGGTACGGTCTAAACTACTTTCCATAAGAGCAGTTGCCACTTCTGGAGTATCCGTTAAGAGTAAAAGTCCTTCTGAGGCATAGTCCAGCCTACCTACCGGAACAAAGTGCCTGAATTTACCTGCCAGTTTATGATATATAGTTGCACGTCCTCTATCATCTTTTTTGGTAACAAGTACCCCTTTGGGTTTGTTGTAAACGATGATAGTGAGTTCTTTGCTGGGCTTGACCTGTTTGCCTTTGACATAGATGTAGTCACCTTCTTCTACTTCATAGGCAAAATCTTTCAATACTTTTTTGTTGAGTGTGACTTCACCCTCTTCTATCAGTTTATCCGCTTCACGTCTTGAATATTTTGTGTTGTGTGAAATATATTTATTTA
>SOIK01000260.1 GCA_004377245.1 Sulfurovum sp.
GAGGACGGTCGATGCCTGGTACTTTGGTTTTAGGTGGTGTCAGGACGATACCTTTAACCCACATGTTGCTACGTTTGATGTATTCTCTTGCTTCTACTATATCTTTTATGTTGTCTGTAAATATAGCTACTTTATCACTTTTACTGGCTTGTGTACTCTTGAGTTTAGCATCTATAAAAACAGGTATAAAATGTTTTGTGTATTTGATGCGGTCAACAGAGTAAGGAAGGTCTTCCGTCTTACAAAAGTGTACTACACGTAGAAGATATTCTAAATGAAAAGGGATGAGCTCTTTTTCCTGATAGACATAACCACCTACTTTAAATGTAGATCTAAAGAGTGTATCAGATATAAGATAGCCTTCCACTTCTCTGCTGAGCTTTTTTATGTCGGGCTTGATAAGTTGCATAAGCTCCTTGTCTGCTCCGACAAAAAGTGCATCGTCTGAGTTGAGTATCTGCTCAAATGCTTTACGCCAGTCATTTGCGATAAAAGAGATGTTCCCTTTGTGCAAAAGTATCATCTTGAGAAAGGTAAGCTCATGCTCAGAAAGCAGGAAAAACTTTGCCTCTTTTTTGATGATCACATAACGGATGAGCTTAAAAGCAGCCAGTTGGATGTCTGAGACTTTTATCCATGCGATCTCTTCATCTTTTCTTACGATGCTGTCATCATCATAAACGATGGCATACGCACCATTGGCTATGGCATGATCTATCTCTTCCTGTTTTGATGAGAAGAAAAGATCACCATGTTCTACTTTTGAGTAGTAGACTGTTGCAGCCTCTATGGCTTGTACTTTCGGTGTGTTGCTGAGTGTTCCCTCTGTGAGGTTTAAGATATCTTCTATTTTCATGATTAACCTATAGGCGTTCCAGCCGTTTTTGGCTTTTCCGGACGGATCATACAAAGACCGTCACCATCTTTGGCTGCGAGTAACATACCTTCACTTTTCAAGCCCATGAGTTTTGCCGGCTTTAGGTTGGCTACGACACAGACTTGTGTGTTAAGCATGTCATCTGCAGAGTACCACTCTTTGATACCTGCAACCACTTGTCTAGGCTCCTCTTCACCTACGTCAACTTGAAGTAAAAGGAGTTTCTTACTTTTTGGTACCTCTTCAGCTTTTACAACAGTACCTACTTTAAGAGAGGTTTGGAAGAATTGGTCTATGCCTATAAGTGCTACACCTTCTTCTTTTTTCTCTTCTTTTTTAGTTTTAGCTTCAGCTTTAGGCTCTGCTTTTTGATCTATAGGTTCTGCCTGCTCAAGTAAAGGCTCTTCTACACGAGGGAAAAGAGGAGGGATCTTCTCTATGGTAAATGCCTCAAGAAGATTTCTTTCGTTTATGATGTTGTTCCAGCTTGCATTGTCTATCTTGAAACCAAGTGCATCTGAGATCTTTGTACAGATGTCAGGCATGACAGGGTAGAGCATCACAGATACTTTCCCCAAGATTGCAGCGATAAGACCATTAAGTGCCATCGCTTCTTCTTCTTTACCTTCTTTCATAAGTGTCCAAGGCTGGTATTTATCTATAGATCTGTTGGCTACAGAGAGCGGTCTCCAAAGCTCTTCAAGGTATCTATGGATCTGCATATCAAAAAGTAGGGGTTCGAGCTTATCAAGTGATGCATGTACTTCATCGAGTTCTGCCTGGTAGTATTTGGCTACGTTAGTAGAGTCTACTTTACCTTCAAAGTACTTCCCGCTCATCCCTATAAGACGGTTAAGCAAGTTTCCAAGGTCATTACCCAAGTCAGAGTTGATACGGTCTATGAGGGCTTTTTGAGAAAAGTCACCATCACCACCAAATGGTACTTCACGAAGCATAAAGTAACGGAAGTTGTCTAATCCATAAGCATCAGCAACTTCTCTAGGGTTCACTACATTTCCTTTAGATTTACTCATCTTTTCACCGTCACGAGTCCACCAACCATGTGCAGCGATGTGTTTAGGGAGTGGCAAGTCAAGGCTCATCAAAAATGCCGGCCAGTAGATAGCGTGGAAACGCAAGATATCTTTACCTATGAGATGTACACGTGCTGGCCACTGATCCATTTTAGCATCATCTGTACCATACCCAAGTGCAGTAAGGTAGTTCATGAGAGCATCTAGCCATACATACATTACATGTTTAGGATCATTAAAGTTTTCAGGAAGTTTCACACCCCAGTCGAAACTGGTTCTTGTAATGGAAAGGTCTGTTAACCCACCTTCTACAAAACGGATCACTTCATTTCTTTTGCTCTTTGGCAAGATACACTCAGGGTTATTCTCATACCACTCCAGTAGTCTATCTTGGTACTTTGAGAGCTTAAAGAAGTAACTCTCTTCCTCTACGATAGTTGTACTCTTGCCACACTCTGGACAAAACTCATCATCTACAAGTTGTGATGCAGGGAAAAAAGTCTCACAAGAGATACAGTAGTGCCCTTTATAGATATCTTTATAGATATCACCATTGTCATGCATGACAGAAAAGGCTTTTTGTACACCTTTCATGTGGTCTGCATCTGTTGTTCTGATGAACTTATCATAGGAGATGTCAAAATCATCCCAAAGGTCTTTAAATGCAGCTGAGATCTCATCTGCATAGGCTTGAGGTGTTTTACCTCTTGATTTTGCAGATTCTTCTATCTTCTGACCATGTTCGTCAGTACCTGTAAGAAAGAAAGTATCGAGTCCAGACATACGAGAGTAACGTGCAAGTGTATCTGCGATGATGGTTGTGTATGCATGACCGATGTGAGCGATGTCGTTAACATAGTAAATAGGGGTTGTGATGTAAGCTTTTTTGTGACAAGACATATTTGTAGTTCCTTAAACAAATGAGTTTTTGGTTTACTGTAGAGTAAATTTATAAAGGATATTTTAGCCAAAAGATGCTGTAGGGAGGGTTATTTTCCATGTTTTTTAACCAGGTAATACTTAGGTAATAGTGAGAATATAAAATATGCGAATGAAGTGTGTTATAATAATAATATAAAGAGGGGGGATATTATGATGGAAACATCAAATATTGATTTTTTTTCTGAAAGTGAAGAAGAGAAAAATAGACATAAAATAGATATATTTAC
>SOIK01000156.1 GCA_004377245.1 Sulfurovum sp.
TATGTGAAGGTGTATTGTCGATGGAAGCAAGCAATCCAAATCCACAATTATCCTTAAATGAGGTAAATAAGTCTCTCATAAGCAAACCTTTAATTTAATTTCGCTAGGGTTTTGTAAAATACCCTATAAATGGGTTCGATTATACTTAAAAGGTGGTTAAAAAGAGATGAAAGGGTTCGTATTAGGGCTTCGTAAAGCAAAGAATGAAGACAGCATCGCCCTTGTACTTAGCCCTAAAGATGTAAGAACCTATTACCGTTTTTTTGGTGCCAGACACTCCATCTTACAATTGGGAAATCTTATTGATTTTGAAGTAGAAGGTGAAGGTAGCAGCTTCCTTCCCAGACTGCGCTCTCTCTCCCACCTCGGCTTTCCTTGGCTTTTCGATAAAAACAGACTCCTACTCTGGCACAACTTCATCAAACTCTTTGAACCTCATCTCAAAGATGCGGAAGAGATAGACTCTTTTTACTATGATCTACTCCTAACTGCTGCTAAAAAATGGGACAAACAAAACCCTAAACGCATCGTATGTGAAAGCTATATCGAACTACTAGACTACGAAGGAAGACTTCATGACGAAGAGAACTGCTATATCTGCGAAAATCCTATAGAAGATCAAATGGCTCTCATGCAAGCCTTCATCCCTGCACACCCTGAGTGTCTTTACTCTGCTTCTTTACCTAAGGAAAAAATACTTGCATTTTTTAGGAGTAAAAAAACAATTCATTTGGAAGATTATGAGGTAGAGTATCTGTTTGAGATCGTGATGAAGGGGTTGTAGTAGCCCCTCTTCTTTTTTGTAAATATTTACAATTTTTTCAAAAACTTACTAAGCAATACAATACGTGTACCACTCACACGACCTTCTATCTGCTCATGGTTGCCTGGAACAAGGTGGATATTTTTGACTGTTGTACCTTGTTTAGCAGTAAAGCCTGCACCTTTGACTACAAGATCCTTGATGACACTGACACTGTCACCTTCATTGAGAATGGTACCGTTGCTGTCTCTTGTAGGCTCTCTGTTTTCATCTTCAAGTCCAGCCTCTGCCCACTCCTTCACTTCCGGTTCAAGATAGAGCATCTCTAGTTGGTCTTGTGCACCAAGTTGTGTCAATAGTCTAAACGCCATCACCTGTACAGCCGGCTCTGTACTCCACATACTGTCATGCAAACAGTTCCAGTGTTTCTCGTTGCTAGTTGGTTCTTCTATAGATGCAGCACAGGTACTACAGATAACGATAGCCTCATCTTTAGGTGCTACTTCATATGCTGTCAACCCCTCTTCAGACCCACACAGTTCACACTTACCACCAGATCTATCCATCAATGCTTTATCTATACTCATTTTGTTTCCTTGTAAATAATTGCTTGTATTTTACTCTTTTTTCATTAAACATCCCGTCATCCTCGGGCTTGACCCGGGGATCCATAAGTGGCATGTAGTTTAAATTGTGGATCCCCGGGTGCCGTGACCATAGGGAGGAAATGCCCTTGGGGTGCAAGCCCGAGGATGACGAAGTTAAACATAAAAGTTACTCTACCATCTTCAACCTAGCCAACAACCCTGCCGTTGTCGTATACCCTACTTCAGTAAAACGCAATTCACCTTTACTATCATAGATAAAAGTCGTCGGAAAAGCTTCTACTTTAAACTTTTTTGCCCATGCACCATCTACATCATTCAGTACTTTAAAACGCAAGCCATTCTCTTTCATATAGGCTTCTATCTTCCTATCATCCCCAGACTGCACTGCGATAGTCAGTACCGTATACTTTTGGGAAACACTTTGTATATTTGCAGCTTCAAGCTTACACGTAGGACACCATGTAGCCCAGAAATGTATGATGATGGGCTTGCCTTCTATGGCTTTACTAGAAAATGCAGTGCCATCTAGCAGTTTTACCTCTATTTGAGGCAACACATTACTCTCTAGTGTGGGTTTTCGAAGATAACTCATCACATTGCTCACTACAAAGATCATGAGTAGCGCTATGGCTATCTCTTTTAGCATCTTTTTTATATTCAAGTTTTTTAGGTTCCACTTTTTAAGATTCGGCATTTCACATCCTTTCATTTAGTGAAAGGCTTGCATTAGACTTTAGTCTTAAAAGTTCCTCACTGTACTGAATTTTACATAAATTATTTAGTAATTTATTGCACTGCGTTTTAACGCTTGTAATTCTTGTCATACTTTTAACCCTTTGAGTATCTGTTCGAGCTGCCCTGCATACGAGCTACCATAGAGTGCAACATGTACTAAGAGTGGATAGATCTGATAGAGTGGCACTTTGACCTCATAAAAATCTTCACTTAGAGGATGTACTTTCTGGTAAGCATCAAAAAACGTCTCTCCAAAAGTATCAAAAAGCAGTATAAAAGCCAACTCCATCTCTTTGTCTCCATAGTAAATGGCAGGATCGATGAAGCAAGCCCCTTGCTTATCAAAAAGCACATTTCCTCCCCATACATCACCATGCAACAGTGAAGGTGTAATCAGAGACATATCTATACGCTTATACAAGTCTCGACACAAGCTCTCTAACCTCTCTAGCATCTGTTTAGATATCTCACCTTTGTCATAACAGATCTTCGCCATAGGCATGATGCGCATCTGTCCTAGAAAAAGTGTCCAGTTGTATTGAGTCTGTTCGTTATGCTGCATAAATGAAGCGATGGGCGTGTCGTAGTAGTAGCCGTACATCCTGCTCTCATTCGTTTGCTTATGCAAAGTACTCAGCTGTTCTACCGCTGCTATTTCATTGGCACATACTGCTTGTTTCGTACTTTCTATGTACTCCATCAGCAGATACTCTTGCGTAGAAGCAAGCACTTCAGGCACACGTAGATGTGCTTCTTTAAGGTCTTGAAGCATCTTGGCTTCGATGAGAAGTTTGTCTGAGTCTTTAGACTCTTTTAGAACATACTGTTCTCCTTGGATTTTAACCCTATAGATACCACCTATCTGACCCATACTCAAAAGGTCTACCTGTTCTACCTCTTTGTCCAGGAGAAGACTCAATTTACTTTGTATGTCTTGCAT
>SOIK01000153.1 GCA_004377245.1 Sulfurovum sp.
TAGATGATGACTATTTTGAAGAAACAGAAAAAGAGGAACGTACACTTTTCTTTTTAAGTGATACGGATCATGATAAAACCATTTTAAGTAATGAAACATTCTTTAAAACACTTAACATGGAACTGCTTCTTGGAAATTATTTCTTTGTAAAGTATGAAGATGACTTAGCAAAACTTTTTTCTACACTGCATGAGCCTGAAGAGTATATGGATCTTATCAAGAGTAGTAGTTGTATCGTTACTGCCTCTGCACAAACGGCTTTAGAGGCTAAAGTGAGTGGTGCAAAAGTTATTTATCTTAATATCTCAAAAAATGACCTTTATCCTGTTGAACTCTTAAAAACATATGGAATAGATATCGTAAATGGTTTTGATGCTGAACTTGTAGGGAAATATTTGGAAAAAGAAACACAAGTCTCCCAAAACACCATAGACCGTTTTGATGAAAATAAAATAACCTCAATGCTGTAAATAGCATACATAAATGTAAATTAAGACAATATTTGTCTTAATTTACATATCGTAACAAACAAATCAATAGATGCTTACTTTTTGATTTAAGTCAATCCTATTTAAATACAAATCCCCTATAATGGGTGATTAAAACTATTATTAAGGAAGGAAATAGGTATGGGAAAAGACGTAAAAGGTCGTAGAGACTTTATGGGTATGGCTCTCGGTGGTTTTACCGCATTAGGTGGTATTGGCGCTTTATATGCAATGAAGCGTAGCTGGGATCCATTGCCAAGTGTAAAAGCAGCTGGTTTTACAACAGTTGATCTGAGTGGAGCAAAAGAAAATGTGCTTGTAGTAGAGAAGTGGAGAGGTAAACCTATCTTTATTTTGAAAAAAACAAAAGATATGAAACCTGATGATAGAGATGTAGTCGTTGGTTCTGATAGATATCATGTATCTATCGGTCTATGTACACACCTAGGGTGTATTCCTGCATATAAGCCAGAAAAACATATATTCTTATGTGCTTGTCACGGTGGTGAATTTGATGCGAGTGGACATGAAATATTTGGTCCTCCGCCAAGCCCACTGGAAGTTCCACCATTTAAAGTGGATGGACAAAAGCTTGTACTAGGCGAAGCTGGTCCTGAGTTTAAAAAAATGCTAGACGCCGGTCTAACGGTATAAGGGGGAGAGCATGGCAAAATTTGAAAAAGCAAAAAACCTCAATGAATGGATGGATCAACGTTTAGCGGTAAATACGCTAAAAAAAGTAATGAATACAGAATATTGGATTCCAAAAGATATCAACTTCTTATGGGCAATGGGTATGGTTCTTGCAGCAACATTCGGAATACTTACTATAAGTGGTATCTTCTTGTTAATGTACTACAAGCCAGACACAGCATTGGCATTTGATTCAGTAAACTATACTATCATGACTGAAGTAGGTTATGGTTGGTTATGGAGACATATTCATGGTATAGGTGCATCATTGGTTTTCTTGATCATCTATATTCACATGTTAACCGGTATCTACTACGGTTCATATAAAAAAGGTAGAGAGCTTATCTGGCTTTCTGGTATGCTACTTTTTGTAGCGTTCTCAGCGGAAGCATTCTCTGGATATATGTTACCATGGGGACAGATGAGTTACTGGGCTGGTATGGTTATTACTAACCTATTCTCTGGTGGTTCACTTGAAGCGTATGGATTAGTTGAGTGGATCAGAGGGGATTATGTTCCAGGTGATGCGTTCTTGACACGATTCTTTATGCTACATGTATTCTTGCTTCCATTGGTGATCATCGGGCTTATTGTACTTCACTTTGGTGCATTGAGAATCCCGCATGTTAACAACCAAGAGGGTGAAGACTTTGACTATGGTGAAGCTGCAGAGCTTTACAAAGCAGGAAAAGTAAAAGAGTCTAAAGTAATTCCATTCTCTCCAGTCTTTTTAAGTAAAGATGTATTTGTAATGGGTGTTTACTTTATCTTGTTCTTCTATCTTACCTTCTATCAGTTTAGTTTTGCGATGGATCCGGTAAACTTTGACCCGGCAGACGGACTTAAAACACCGGCACACATTTACCCTGAGTGGTACTTCTTGTGGAGTTATGAGATCTTAAGACCATTCTCTAAAGACCTTGGTTTAGCCTTGTTTGGTGTTTCACAAGTGATTTTCTTTATGCTTCCATTCTTGGACAGAAGTCCAAATGTTGCACCTGCAAGCAGAAGAGGACTCTTTAAGTATTGGTTCTGGTTAATGGTTGTAGATTTAATCATATTAACATTTATGGGTAAACTTCCACCAGAAGGTGCCTGGAATACTATCGGTCTTGTTGCTGCACTCACATTCTTCGCATTGTGGATTGCATTACCAATCATTACTAAATTAGAAAAAAAACTATAAGGAGTAGGGGATGAAAGAATTAAAAATATTCGGAGTTGTAGCAGCCTTTACGCTCCTACTATACTGGGGAGTTGAGCCGTTTGCTCACTCTCAAATGCATGCGCATGTAGAGGGTCATGACTTTGTTTATGATGGTACTGCTGATATAGCAGAAGCAACAAAAGCAGAGAAAAAAGATAAAGTAGATGCTAAAAAAGCATTTTGGGCTGATGTAGCTAAAGTAGGTAAAATGAAAGGTGACGCGGCAGCTGGTGAAGCT
The DNA here is from genome assembly GCA_004377245.1 of Sulfurovum sp. Lineage (GTDB taxonomy): Bacteria > Campylobacterota > Campylobacteria > Campylobacterales > Sulfurovaceae > Sulfurovum. Next base: position 2,627 of record SOIK01000153.1, read on the forward strand.
GGTTTTGCTACATGTATGGGTTGTCACACTGGTATGCCTATCAATATGGGTGGAGTAATTGCACCAGCACTTGATCATGCAGGTGCAATTTATGATAAAAACTATCTTATCGCTCTCATTAAAGATCCAGCAATGGCATCAAATGTAGATCATAAGTATGCAGATACATCAACACACCCAATGGGTAGTATCAAAATGATGATGACTGATGATCAGCAGATCGCAGATGTTGTAGCATATATGATGGCTAAAAAAGCGGGTGAAGTAACAACAAAAGAAGCATTTGCAGAAGCATGTGGTAGATGTCACGCGATGCGTTATGCAAAAACTTCACAGCTTGGAGATATCCCAAAATTCAAGTATGAAAAAGATACTTTATCATATAAAGTAAAAATACTTGAAGAGCAAGA
>SOIK01000069.1 GCA_004377245.1 Sulfurovum sp.
AGTGCAAGTGAGAGTGTTTGTGAAACTGCCTCTTGACCGATAAGGTCATCAAAGGTGGCAGGACGGTATTTTCTTGCTAAGGCTAGTGACAAAAGAACTCCTCTGTAGTTCTCGTTCCCAAACTTTGTTTGGGAACGAGTTTGTATTTGTTATTCTAATTGTAGTGAATTTTTACTTTTGGATTGGTATAATTGAAGCAATAATTATAGAATTCAAAGGTGATAATGTGAAATGGAAAGGTGGAAGAAAAAGCTCCATCGGTGATGATACATTGCAAAGAAAAGCTACAGGTCATGTTAGACCAGATGCCTTTATCCACGGAAGCTCTGCACAACGTGTGGAGTGGTTTAGAAGAGGGTTACGTTCTGGTGATATTAGGCAGTGTAATACGTTTCAGTAGGTGGTAATTAACTTTTCTTTCCATCTATAGAACATAAAAAAATGGCTGGTTTTAAATTATAACTTTCGTCATCCTCGTGCTTGACACGGGGATCCATTGATTCAGTTATAGTTCAAGTTTGTAGATTCCCGGGTCAAGCCCGAGAATGACGGACTGTATTTGGTATTCAATTCATCTCTAACCCCATCTTCGCTATAATCCTTTCAATTAAATAATCACAAAACAAGCGAGAAAATATGAGTTACAATCCAAGTGAGATTGAAGCCAAGTGGCAAAACAGATGGGATGAAGAGCAGGCTTTTGAGCCTGATGATGCCCTTACGAGAAAGAAAAAATACATTCTTAGTATGTTCCCTTTTCCAAGTGGGCGCTTGCATATGGGGCATGTGCGCAATTACGCTATAGGTGATGCTTTTGCACGTTACTACAGAAAACAGGACTTTAATGTCCTTCACCCTATCGGTTGGGATGCTTTTGGTATGCCTGCTGAGAATGCTGCCATCAAACATGGTCGTCATCCTAAAGAGTGGACGTACTCGAACATCGACTATATGAGAAAAGAGTTGAACGCTTTGGGGTTTTCATTTTCTAAAACACGTGAATTTGCTACTTGCGATGAACTTTATACGAAGTGGGAACAAGAGTTTATCATCAAGATGTTTGAAGAGGGATTGCTTTATAGAGAGTTAACTACTGTAAACTGGTGTGAAGAGTGTCATACTGTTTTGGCAAATGAACAGGTAGAAGAGGGGTGTTGTTGGCGTTGTGACAATGAAGTACAACTCAAAGAGATGCCTGGGTACTACCTGGACATCATCAAGTATGCAGATGATTTGCTTGATGACTTGAAACAGCTTGAGGGAAAATGGCCAAGCCAAGTACTTACCATGCAAAGTAACTGGATAGGAAAGTCACAAGGGCTTGAGTTTGAGTTTGAGCTTAGTGAAGAAAGTAAAGCCAAGTTAGGTGGAAACTTTGACAAATACACTGTGTTTACTACACGTCCAGATACCATTTATGGTGTGACATATTCTGCACTTGCGGCAGAACATCCTATCACCAAACATCTCATAGATAACGATTTACTTGATGCCGATGTAGCTGAAAAGATAACTGCTATTGCAAATATGACGGAACGTGAGAGAGCACAGGCCGATAAAGAGGGATATGCACTTGGTTTAACAGTTATCCACCCGCTAACAGGTGAAGAGATACCTGTATGGACAGCGAACTTTGTATTGGCTTCTTATGGTGGTGGTGCGGTGATGGCTGTACCTGCACACGATGAACGAGACTTTGAATTTGCTTCTAAGTATGACTTGCCTATTAAAAGAGTGATAACTGGCGGGGAAGAATTGCCATTTATTGCTGAGGGAACATTAGAGAATTCCGATACTTTTACGGGGTTGAAAAACACAGATGCCAAAGCAGCAATCATCGACTATTTTGCAGAAAAAGAAGTAGGTAAAGGTACAACCAACTACAAGCTGCGAAACTGGGGTATAAGCCGTCAGCGTTACTGGGGTGCGCCTATCCCGTTTGTGCATTGTGATACTTGTGGACTTGTACCTGAGAAGGTAGAAAATCTTCCAATCGCTCTTCCTGAAGATGTGGAGATCACAGGTGAAGGTAATCCACTGGAGAATCATCCTACATGGAAAAACTGTGCTTGTCCTAAGTGTGGAGCAGAGGCAACACGTGAAACAGATACACTCGATACCTTTGTTCAGTCAAGTTGGTATCAGTTCCGTTATGCAACAAACCCTAAGAAGTGGAATGATGTAGGTATTGATAAAGAAGATGCAAATTATTGGTTAGGTGTGGATCAATATATCGGTGGGATAGAACATGCCATCTTGCACTTGCTTTATGCAAGATTTTTCACTAAAGTATTACGTGACTTGGGTTACCATGATATAGATGAACCATTTACAAACTTGCTTACACAAGGAATGGTACTAATGGATGGTGCGAAGATGAGTAAGTCCAAAGGCAACACTGTTGACCCTGATGCACTCATCGAAAAGTATGGTGCAGATACAGCACGTCTGTTTATCCTTTTTGCTGCACCACCACAAAAAGAGTTAGAGTGGAATGACTCTGCGGTTGAAGGTGCCTTTAGGTTTATCAAAAAGCTTTATGACAGAAAAGAGAAAGTAACTGAAAGTACTTTACCGAATATTGACCAAAGTACGTTAAGTAAGGAGTCTAAACTTGCACGTGTAAAAGTTTATGAGGCGTTGCAGAAATCATTTGATGTGTATGAGAAGACTTTTGCATTTAACACACTTATTGCAGCGTGTATGGAAGCACTTAATGCACTTGATAAACAAGAAAGTGATGCGGTATGGTCTGAGGGAATGTACATTATGTTGAACCTTCTTGAGCCTATTATTCCACATGTAGCTACTGAGCTTAGTGAGATATTGTTTAAAAGAGAAAACTTCAATGCTCTGCTCGAAGTAAAAGAAGAAGTGTTTGTGCAAGATAGTATCTTGTATGTTGTCATGATCGGTGGTAAAAAACGTACAGAGATTGAGATGAGTCCCTCTGCGAGTCAAGATGAGATCTTAGCTGCAGCTAAAGAAGCAGGTGCTAAATGGCTTGAAGGTATGA
>SOIK01000246.1 GCA_004377245.1 Sulfurovum sp.
TCTTTTGCTTGACTACTCAACGAAAGGAGTACTATACTCAATACTACGTAAAATAATTTTTTTAGCATTTCTTATCCTTGATAATTACATTTTCTTCATTATACTGCAAAACAACCAACTTATATATCTTTAATGACTTATTGATTTTTTTCTTTGACAAACGCTACAAATGCACTCGAATCCATCGGTTTTGCAAAGTAATACCCCTGTCCGATATCACAGTGATACTCAAGTAGAAACTTTTCCTGCTCAGGTGTTTCAATACCTTCAGCTATGACGTGATAACCCAAACTCTTAGAGAGTGCTATGATTGCCTTGGATACTTCAACATCATGGGTATTATGCGGTAGATCCGCTACAAAAGACTTATCGATCTTTATCGTATCAAGCGCCAAGCTTTTCATATAACTCATAGAGGAATACCCCGTACCAAAATCATCTATTGATATTTTACATCCTATGTTACGTAGATCTTCAAGGATCGTGAGATTTGTCGTCGAGTATTCCATGATAAAACTTTCTGTAATCTCTATTTCTATGCTATAGGGAGGAATACCTACTTTTATAATGATCTCTTTAAGTTTTTCAAACAGATCATCCTCTCTGAACTGCACACTGGAGATATTGACAGAGATGCTATCGATGTCCAGCCCCTGTTCTTTCCAATGCATATACTCTTTGCATGCTTCTTCAAAAACAAAATAACCTATATCGACAATGATCCCTGTCTCTTCTGCAATAGAAATAAATTTATCCGGAGAGACCCGACCAAGATTTAGATTTTCCCATCGAAGCAGTGCCTCTGCCCCACTTATCTTCCCACTCTTCAAATAATATTGTGGCTGGTAATAGAGAAATAATTCTTCTCTTTCCATCGCATGCAATAGTTCCTGTTCAAGATTTAAACGTGCTTGCACATCCAAAGAGAGCTGTTTGGTATAGAATTGGTAATTATCCTTACCTTTATCTTTAGCATGATACATTGCTGAGTCAGCATGCTTGACGATCGTACTTCTATCCTCCCCATCCTCAGGATAAAAGGCAATACCGATACTTGCTGTTGTGTTGAGATGATAGTCCTGCACATTAATAGGTTCCCTGATGACAGAGAGTATCTTTGCTGCCATTACACCAGCATCTTTTTTCTCTTTCACTGGATTAAGGATCACAACAAATTCATCTCCACCGATACGTGCGAGTAGATCATTCTTCCCTAATACTTTCTTGATACGTTCCGCGAGTTCGACAAGCATCCCGTCTCCAACATGATGTCCCAAAGTATCATTGATCACTTTAAATCGGTCCAGGTCGACAAAGAGAATAGCAACCTTCTCCTTGCTCATTTTAGCCAGATCAAAAATATCTACAATTTGTCTTTCAAAATGTGCACGATTGGGCAACTGTGTCAAACTATCATGATAGGCAAGATAATCTGCTTTCTCTTCCATTTCAATGATCTCTTCCAAATTGGCATAGATCGCAATAAAGTTAGCAATAGCACCTACTTTGTCCCTCACTACTGTAATAGTAAGCCAAGTAGGAAGTCTCTTCCCACTCTTTGCTTTGTTATACATTTTCCCTTTCCATCGATCTTTTGTCATCAGGGAATACCACATTCTTCTATAAAATATTCTATCTTGTTTCGTTGAAGTGATAATCGTCGGCTCCTGACCGATAAGTTCTTCTTCATCATAACCAAACATCTGAATGAATGAGGGATTGATTGAGAGGATTTTTTTCTCACTGTCTGTGATCATGATCCCATCACCGATTGTTTCATAAACTGCTGCAGACTGCTGTAGTTTTTGTTGTTGTTCTATATAATCAGTGATATCAAGTTTAATTGCCAGATATTGTATCAATTCACCATCCACAACAATAGGCACGATAGAGGTTTTTTCATACAAAAGAGTACCATCCTTACGCCTATTGATCAACTCTCCCTGCCACCTCTCACCACGATCAAGTGTTTCATTCATGTTTTTATAAAAGTCATCACTGAGAAGATCAGACTTGAGGATACCTGGATTCTTTCCAAGTACCTCATGTTTTGTATAACCAGTATGTGCTTCAAAAGCATCATTCACATATTCGATCTTACGATCCTTATCTGTGAGCACAACAACATTATCACTATTTTCTATGGCATAACGGAAAGCCAGTAATTCACGTGTGGTTTTACGTAATTGCTGATACTTGAACACAAGAATTATCAAGATCAAAAAAGCCAATAGAAAAAAGGAAAAAGTGATCATCCTTGTCCTCCGATACCAAAAGAGAACTTCAAGCCATCATCTCCACCATTTTGAAGATCATGACAGGTGGCACAGGAGATGGCTCCATCTTTGGAGAGTATCGGGTCAGAAAAGAGCTTCTTTCCCAGTTGGACCTTCTTGGCATCTACTTTTATCTCATTGGGAATCGGCTTAATGGGAGCACTGAAAAGTATTGTACTAAAACAGATAACACCTATGATTAGTCCAACTATTCTTTTCACTCTCTTCGCCCTCCCTTATTTACTATTTTAAAGTTCGATACAAGTCCCCACCCCTGAACTAGTCAATATTTCAAGAAGCAATGAATGCTCCACACGTCCATCAATGATATGTGCTTTTTTCACTCCACCTCTTAATGCTTCTATACACGCATCCACTTTAGGTACCATACCCCCTTGTATCGTACCATCTGCTTTCAATGCTTCTGTTTTTTCTATGCTTAGATTGGTGATGAGTTCCATATTTTTATCTAGTACGCCTGGAGTGTCTGTTAAAAAGAGTACTTTTCGTGCTTCAAGTGCTACGGCTATCTTGCTTGCTGCTAGATCAGCATTGATGTTGAAACCTGGATGACCTATAGTACTACTTCCTGCGATAGGTGCGATGACAGGTACTGCTCCATCTTCGATAATATTATCTACGATCTCCGGATCGACATGCTCTATCAACCCTGTATAGCCAAAGTTTTCAAAGTCTTTAGGAATACCTTTTAAAAATCCGCCATCTTTCCC